>JANXXY010000111.1 GCA_025350365.1 Bacteroidales bacterium
ATTTATAATACTCTACTATTCTGTCGTTTAACAACTCCGGAACTTTAGTATAATATATTGAAATAGAGTGTTTTACTTAAATTAAGAAATATACAAAAGTCCCCCTCATGGGATTTAGGGGGTGTTTTTTATTGAACAACAATTTCATTTGCAGCTATCTCTGAACATTTAAAATGACCTTTGGGACACGCCTGGTAACCATGTATTCCGCAAGGACGGCAATCCAGAAAACCTGAATATTCTACAATCCGTGCATTGGTTGATAATGGGCCAAAGCCAAATGCTGGTATGGTTGAGCAATAAATAACCGTTACAGGAGCATCCATAGCCGATGCAAAATGCATGGGAGCTGAATCATTCACATAATTCATTGTGGCGTCCTTCATCAGCGCTGCCGATTCCAAAAAGGAAAGCTTGCCGGCCATCACTTCCACTTTGTTATGTTTGGTTCGATTTTTAATCTGCTCACAGGCAGAAACATCAGGTTTACCACCCAAAAGAAAGACTGATGTTGTTGGATGAATAAGATTAATCACTTCTACCCATTTTACCAATGGATATTGCTTTGTAAACCATACAGATGTAGGTGATATAGTTACATAAGGTTCATCCTTTTTCACCTTCTTAAAATCATTTAACGATGGATATAGTTTTGGCAATCTCCGATCGGTATTGCAGTGTAAATGACTTATTAAAGACAAGTTACGGTCAATTTCGTGAATATTTTCTTGCTCTTCACCAATAAAATGGGGATATTTTTTCGAAAATGCAAACGACAATGGATTTTTTGAGAATCCAATTGTTTCTTTTGCTCCTGAAAAGACTGTGATTAGACCGGTATTTAAAAATCGATGAAGGTTAATCACACAGTCATAACGATATCTCCTAATCCTACCAATGATAGCAAAAAGCTGTTTGTATTTCCCTTTTTTTTTATCCCAAATTAATACTTCGCGAAGATAAGGATGCCCCACAAGGAGACCTTCATTGCCTTTGCGAAGAAGAAAATCAATACTGGCCTTGGGAAAAGTTTCATGCAATTTTTCAATCACCGGTGTTGCCAAAACAACATCACCAATAAACGCTGTTTGAATAATAAGAATGCTTTTCATTAAAATTTGATTAAGTGATTTCGGAGAAAAAAAAACAAATCACACTGCAAAAGTAATCATCTTAACGGAAATGAAGAACTGCAATTTTTCTCAATCTCAGTTTAGTTCCACAATTTGGTTACCGCAAAATTTACATGATCCATTCAAATTCAAACCTATCCGATCAGTAATATATTGTTTGCGCTCTATTACTTTAGTATTACAATTTGCACAATACGTTGCATTTCCTACCTGTAAATCGGATGTATTACCAAGATATACATAGTTAAGATATTGACTTGCAATTTCATACAATTTAAGAAGTGTCTGATCGGAAGTAACAGGTTGAGTGGATTTATACCGTGGAAAGTATTTTGATAAATGCAATATGGTTTCATGCCCCAATTCTGAAGCTATCCATTGTACCATTGAGGTAAACTCCCTCTCGTTATCATTCAGCCCGGGAATTACCAAATTTGTAATTTCGAGATGTTTATGATAACTCCGAATTATTTGCAAGGTTCTTTTAATTGGCTCTAGCTGCGAATAAGTTTGCTTTCTATAAAAATATTCACTAAACGACTTCAGATCAACATTAAACGCATTTATAAATGGTAAAAGCTTTTCTAATGGCTCCTTCTCAATAAATCCGTTGGTAATCATTACATTTTTAAATCCTTCGCTATGAATTGACCTCGCTGTTTCGTACATAAATTCATAAAAAACAGTAGGTTCGTTATAGGTGTACGCGATACCAATATTATTTTTGACTGATTTAGCCAGCTTAACCAATTCCACAGTGGTGTATTCTTTCAAATATCCATATTCTTCAACGCCAACCTGCGAAATTTCAGAGTTTTGGCAAAACGAACAATGCATATTACAACCTACACTTCCAACAGAAAGTATTGTTCTCCCCGGATGAAAATGATATAATGGCTTCTTCTCCATCGGGTCGAAATGAACAGAAGTGAGCAAGCCATAATTCTCATTTATCAACTGACCAGCCACATTTCTGCGAACCCTGCAAATGCCCACCATCCCATCCGACAGAGTGCACTGATGAGGACATAATTGACATTGAACCTTTAAATCATTTTCTCTGATATAGAATGAAGCTTCTTTCATATCGAAGAATTTATGAATTTCAATTTCTACTTCATCAAAAATTAATCATTTGTTTCATGTTCCTAAAACTGGTTACTATACCAATTTATTTAGTAGAAACAAAAAATCCACGATTATTCCTTAAAATAATGATGGATAAAAAATATTATTAAATTTCTATGCTTTCACATCAGAGTATCCGAAAAAATTAAAAGGTATATTAATCTGAGATTCAAATTCTTTACCTAATTCGAGGTTATCTTCGTCATACTCCTCGTAGTACCAGTTAACGCTAACCTTTTTAATATTAAAATTGTTTTGAATGCCCAACAAAAGACTAAAGAGCAGTTTTGAGCTACTGGTATTGAGATATTCAAGCTTAATTTCAATATCCAGACTCTGTGAACTATAACGTTGTGCCCATAATATAATAGGATTGTAAAAAGCAAATGGATCTTCAATTAATGAACGTCCCCGAATGGATATTTTACCTTCAGGATTAAGTTCTACTCTTGGAGAGTATTTAGTGTCGTGAATTAATAAATAATCCATTTTTAAAGTATTAAATTAACTTTTATACTCTTATACATTTGGTTGTATTTATTTGGCAGGATACAAAAAATATTTTGTAAGATTCACTTATTTAAAATTATCTTTATTTTTGTTGACAAATGGATGCAATTTATAAGAAAAATATTCACTTATCAATTATTTAAGATAGAAGTAGTGATCATATTTCAAATATAGGCTCATGAAGTAAGCCTGGCTAGCTTCATGAGCCTATAGAATATTTTTATATTAGAAACCGGTTACTATACCTATGAAATCGGAAGCCACCAAGGCGGCGCCACCAATCAAACCTCCGTCAACATCGGGTTTTGCAAATAATTCCTTAGCATTTGAAGGTTTACAACTTCCGCCATAAAGAATTGAAATTCCATCTGCCACGGCTTGTCCGTATTTGGTGGCAATGGTATCGCGTATGAATTTGTGTATTTCCTGCGCCTGATCGGAGGAAGCTGTTTTTCCGGTACCAATCGCCCAAACGGGTTCATAAGCAACCACAACTTTTTTGAAATCATCCACTGAAAGATCGAACAAACCTTCCACTATTTGTGATTTTACAACTTCAAAATGTTTGTTTAATTCACGTTCAGCTAATACTTCGCCAATACAAAATATTGGTATCAAACCATTTGTAAGTGCAAGCTGGGTCTTTTTGAAAAGTAATTTATTACCTTCGTTATAATACTGACGACGTTCCGAATGACCAATGATTACATATTCAGCGCCGGTTGACTTAACCATAGTTGCCGATACTTCGCCAGTATATGCACCAGAATCCTCTGAAGCACAATTTTGTGCAGCAATGCTTATACCTGATTTTACTGTTTTTTTCACTTCAGTTAAATGAATAAAGGGAGGAGCTATAATAACTTTTACATCGTTATTCTTGAGGGCAGCAACCAATTTGTCGACCTCAATGGCTAGTTGCACCCCTTCCTGAAGGGTTTTATTCATCTTCCAGTTTCCGGCAACAATCTTTTGTCTCATCGTTATGTTATTTAAATTTTGAATGTTATTAAAAAGAAAGCGCTAAAGTTAAAAAAAAGTTTCGAGTTTGTAATAACCGATAGAACTTACTAATAAACAACAAATGAAAAAAGGCATGTCCTTATCAATTAGTAAAGACATGCCTTTATGATAAAAATTAAGGTTTCTATTTCACTTTTTCATATACCAAAGTAGCTTTAAATTCACCACGGGAAGATGAGGAACTACTTTCAATGGTGATTGTGTCGTCGGCGCTTGATTTATATACTTCCACAGATTTGATTTCCATCTTATTTCCATCTCTTTCAAAAATGGTAGTAGAATTTACAGTCAGTACTTTTCCTTCGGCAGACCATGAAGCGGTTGATTTTTTTTGGCGATTGTTCGAAGAATTATCATTTTCCTTGCCATCGAAAGTTAATTTCTCAGTAGTTGTTACTTCCTCTCCGGATTGCCTCACCGATGTTTTTTCATTCGTTAGCATGGACGCGTCCTGAGTGATTTTCATTTTGGTAGCAGTCATTCGTCCACGCCCCTCTCCCATTTGACTTTTACTTTCGTTTAGTTTCCATGAACCGGTAAAATCAGCCTTCTTATCCTGAGCAAAGACGTCAGCTGAAGATAAGAGTAAGATACTTACAAGAACAATTGTCGAAACTTTAATGCCTTCCATAACATTACTAAAAGTGCTTTTTTTTGTTTTCATTTTTTAGAAAATTAATGGTTAATAAATGATTAAAAAAAATAATAAAAATGTTTATTTGAATCTAACTTATTAGTAACATAATTTTCAATTTACTTGCGGTCTTTAATATTTCTCATTAATAAAAAATCAATAGTGTGCGATAAAACGAGTGGATTCAAAAAGAAATTGTATCTGTTTAGGTTCATATATAGAAAATGTCTGTTAATAAAATAGTTAAATTGTTAATAAAGTTAGTTATTTGATATTGAATACAATGTAAATTGTAGTTATTTTTACCCTATTAAATGTAAACGAGTTGACGATAC
>JANXXY010000112.1 GCA_025350365.1 Bacteroidales bacterium
GTATCGTCAACTCGTTTACATTTAATAGGGTAAAAATAACTACAATTTACATTGTATTCAATATCAAATAACTAACTTTATTAACAATTTAACTATTTTATTAACAGACATTTTCTATATATGAACCTAAACAGATACAATATTTCAATTATCCAATGCAATTTATCATTTCTTTTTCATTTCCAAAATGAATACTTCTCTCAATTCCTTTTTTATAAAAGCACTTTTGATGTAAAAAGAGGATGCGATATCCTTAATATAAGACCTGAGAATTAAAGGCATCATTTTAATTTATACAACAAAACATACCCGTTATCCGACGAAAATGCCAGCGTATAATATTGTTTAAGGGTTTCCCTTAACTCCACCCAGTTAGGGTCGTTAATTTTGGCAGTACTCCCGAAGAGGAAAACGTAATCAATTTGTTTTATCATGGGAGAGGCTGTGTTCGACATCCAGTGAAGGCCTTCAAATGATTCATGTTGTCCAAGCATAATTCGGGGTAATCTCTTCGTGTTCCATAAAACGGGGAACCAACCCATTGAAGCTTCATAGTTTTCGAGAATAACCATTGGTTTATCTACCCCAAGGTAGTTGGAAAAATGTGGTTCTATCCAGTTTTCTGACATGTTTACCGGCAACACGATACTGTTTTCGCCGATATATTTAGAGGTATTGCCGATACATGTTGCATCTTTATCAAGGCTCCTGATTGTGCCATTTTGCCGTTTAAACATAAGCCCTACATGTAAAATCACGATAAGCGCAATTAAAACAGATACAATTCTTCCCTTTAAAGGCTGGCAGACAACCCATATTATAAAAAACATATAAGCCAAAAGACAGAAACGATCCGACATCATTCCCGCATGTGCCCCGTTGGGAATAGTGAAAAAACAAACAAGGGCAATAAACATGGGGGCAATAAACACATCGCTTTTTCTGAATTTCTGTAAAAGGCTGTAGTCGTCCTTCCTGGAAAACCTTAGGTAAAGGGAAACAGCAATTATTGCTATCAGAATATGCAGGAACTGTGCAGTCAACTTCGCCTCGCCCTCGTAATCGTAAACAATGATACAGCGAACGTCGTTTAACCATTTAACCAGTTCACCTATTGCATTGCGATCGTGCGCCGCGGAAAAACCTGTTGATGTGATAAAAATTAATGAAAAAATAAGGCTTGGCAACGAAACAGCCAGAAGCAACAACAATCGTCCGATTAGTTTTTTACAGGTTTCCCGGAAAGATAAACCAATCGAATATAACCTTATTGAAAATGCCACTTCAAACAATCCCAAGCTGATTCCCAAAAATATGAAACTCAGAATGGCCGAAAAATAAGCGAGGGTTATGGTGAAGAGTAATATTAGGTATTTACGAAGTGAATACTCATCCTTAAATTTTACCAAATACGTTATCGAGATAAATAAAAAGATAAACGAAAGACTATAATTGTAAAAACCCAAGTGAAACAGGAAAGAATACGAAAAAGGAAAAATGATTATGCTAAGTCCGCTGTTTTCGGGGCACAACTGTTTCACGAGTGCCCTAAACGAAAACGATAAACCAATAAAATAGAAAAGTAACAATAACTTTTCGGCGATCCACGCCGGCAAAAAGGAATTAAAAGCTGACAATATAACAAAGCTTGTCCAGTTAGGGATGGGTAATTTATTTAAGGCAAAATAGGCGCTGATAAAATCACTATCGCCTTTTAATAAATGTGTTATCAGGTTTGCATTGTAAAGGTGACTTGGGCCATCCATGGACGGATAGTATCTTACAGTAAGAAGTAATAGGATATTGAACAACAGAACACTATAAAATACGGTTTTTTCAGAAAACCAATTGGTTAATCCATTTTTCCAGCCAAAAAATATATTGTTCATGCGCATTAAATGAAAATTTAATTTTTTTCAATCATAAAAGTAGTAAATATGGTAGTTACATATGAGGTGTGGGCAGAAATATGCCAACAAATGGAGTATCTCGAAAGTTCTGGTATACAATCCTTAATTGGTCGAGTGTTCCAGTAATCACAACCTCCCCTTCGCCATTTCCAATATAGCTCCCTCTTTAAGCGAGTATCCAGATTGGTACATCGTGGTAAGTCCTGTTTTTTTCAACACAAAATTAACAAAGATTGTTGCGAGAACAATCATGTCGCGCCGCACGGGTTCTAGTCCCTGCATTTGCATGCGTTGCAGACTTGTTGATTGTATGAGTTTCTGATGAAGCTTTGCATATATTTCTAAAGGAACAGCGTGGATGAAATCGTCGTTTTGATAGTGTAGGAAACCTTCTGCCGTCAGCAAAGCCACAAAACTGTCGAACGAACCCGAAGCTCCTACAAAAATTTCGGGTTTAAATTCGTGTACCTGAACAAAAAGATCCCGCAGTTCTTCGTCAAGGTATTTTTCAATATCAGATATTTCTTTGGTTGTGATAGGGTTGGAGGGTTGGAATTTTTCCAGCAGCCTTGCCATTCCCAGTTTAAAGCTGCGCTTCCAAAGTATTCCTTCATCACTGGCAATGATAAACTCGTTGCTTCCTCCACCAATGTCAAGTATTATGAAGCGTTTGTCGTGGAATGACAATGTCTGCTTCACTCCTTTATATATGAGTTCGGCTTCTTTATCGCCTGATATGGTTTTTATTTCGACGTTGAACCTTTTTTTAAGTTCGTTGGTAAATTTCTTTCCGTTGGCAGCATCCCGTATGGCTGAGGTGGCAAATGCCAAAACACGGTCAACATGGTATGGCTTCATTCTCTCGAAGTGTCGTCCAACGGCATCGATTCCACGCTGAAATGCAGGTTCGGTAATGAATTTTTTATTGATGCCTCCTTCGCCAAGTTTCACGCCCTCCTTGATGTTGAGCAATATTTTGTATGTAGAATTTTCATCCACTTCGGCTATAAGCAGATTAAATGTATTTGTTCCTAAATCTATTACTGCAAGTTTCATATTAAGTGTTAAATTTTAAGTAGGGTCTGCTGTTTAAATTTTATGCATTTGAATTATAATATCATAAAGAGCATTTTATTAAATTAAACACACTGGTTTTACGCATATTTCAACGAGAACCTTGCATTTAAATCCCATAGGGATTTTATGTTTATAGAAATAATATCCGTTATAACATTATCCGACCCCGGCTGGGGTCGAATATTCTTTTCCTGTATCATTTTCTATAAACATTTGACCTCTCTGAGGTCATTTTGAATGTTAAAATCATTAGCCCTTTACAGTATACCTTTAGCAATTAACCGGTAATAGTGTTGCTTAAGCTAGCATCAAAAAATAAATTTTCAAATTTTCAAATCGTTTCATTTTCAAATTGTCCTGGCATTATTAACCATCTCATGTTTTCCTTCCAATTTCTTTTATCCGTTTAAGGGCTTCTTCCAGCGATTCGTCAGGTTTAATAAAATTGTATTCTCCCCAGAATTCTTCATCGTAAGGACCAATTTTTTCAATAAATATATCGTTAGCACGAACCGTTTCGCTTCGGATCATGCGCTTAATATTAACTGTATCGGTTTGTGTGATTACCATTTCAGCAGTGGAATGGAATGTTATATTATAGACGTTAAATCGCTTGCGAACCTTAAATTTCACTTCTTCACGGATGTGATTTAAATACCATGTGCCGTTGCGGAATGTGTAATTTACTATATATGTTGCCGTTAATGGTTTAACTTTTACGCCGGGTGGCGATTTTCGAACGAGCATTGATGTGGCCTTGTCGATACCCCTGGGGCTGAGCATAAAGTCGGCTCTAACAAAAGCCATTGTTTTTACATCAATATAAACTTTTCCTTTGTATAGCGCATAGGGCAGTTGTTCCTTCTGATCGAATGAAATAACGTATGCCGAACGACCCTCAATGGTTGTAATTTCGTCGAGTTTAAAATTATACAGATCGAAATAATCGTTGGCAATAAAGGTACTTGGGTTCTTTGCTATGTCAAGTAATAAACTTGTGTAAATGCCACCCTGGAATTTAAATACAATAGTGTCCATCTTCTGAACAAATGGACTTTTACGTCCTTTGAATATTTTTACCTGGTCGTTGGAATAGCCGTTATACTGAGCTTTATATATCTGCAATATCGCTTCGGATAGCACTACATAATTACGGTTTTGCCGGATGGTTTCCCTATAAAACGCAGTAAGAAGCTGTGGCTTGCGGCTGTAATTGTTTGGTATGTTTTCCAAAGCGGTTTTTAATAATTCTTCAGGTTTTACTGGTCTCACAACCACTTCTTTTATTTGAACCTCTACAGGTAAAAGGCTTATCACATTATTCACAGATTCAAGTGTTGCTATTTTCTTTCCTTCTATTTGGTACCCAATGCAAGAGAAGTAAATAGAATCTTCCCAGTTATCATAAGGTAGCTTAATGATAAACTGACCTTCCGAATTAGAGAGGGTTCCTAATGGTTTGCTTTTTAAAAAAACGTATGCGTACGAGACGGGCGTTTTATTTTTACGATCGGTAATTTGCCCGGATAACTGAATGTAGCGAACAGAATCCTCTGTTTTTATAATTTTTTTAGGAATAATAATTTCTTCTTTGAAAAGTCTGATAATAACTAAATTACTTCCAACCTGCTTATAACAAAGGTTGTTTGGAAGCAATAAACTGTCGAGAATAATTTTTAGTGACTGGTTGCGAAAAATATGGTTTATTTTTAATGAATTCGGAAGAATATCAGGATTATATGAAAAACCATATTCAACTGCTTTTCTTAGTGTGTCTATAACCGATTCAAGTGGAATGTTTTGAAAGGAAAAGGAATATCCCCTCTCAAGTACAGACGTTTGCGCTTTAAGGGGATGAGACGAAATTCCGATAAGGCATACCTGAATGAAAAGCAACAGGCATATCTTGCAAACTTTTGTCATATAAAATGTTTAGCACCCTGGTCCGCTTATGATGTAGCCATTATCAGCTTTCTTAACGTCCAGATTTAAGGTGGTTTTTAAGGCTTCGAGAATATGCTCCAAATCCTGATTTTTGAAATCGGCATTTAACCGGCACTTTTTCAAGTTGACATCTTCAATTGAAATGGATAGGCCAAATACCTTGTTTAATGTTTTTGCTACATAAGTAAGATTGGCATCGTGGAATATGATGATGTTCGTTTTCCAAGCTATAGCATTGACATCAGACACTTCCAATTTAACAAATTTATTTGCTTTGGAATAGAAAACTCCTGTATTACCATGAATCAATCGTATAATATCATTGTCGGTTTTTGATGATAATTCCACTGTGCCGGTTTCAACAACTACCTGAACACTATCCGTTTCCTGATAAGCCGCCACGTTGAAAGAGGTGCCTAAAACTTTTACATTGGCTTTAAGGGTTTGGATAATGAAAGGAGTTTTTTCATTACGTGTAACTTCGAAGAAGGCTTCGCCGGTAAGTTCCACAACTCGTGTTTTAGCGCTAAAAGCTTTCGGGTACTTCAACGTTGATCCGGCATTTAAAAACACCTTGCTGCCATCGGGTAAAATTACAGGGTTAATCATCTTGTGATTATTGGCAACAATTTCAGTATAGTTTTTGGTTCCAACAATTTTCTGAATGACAAAAGTAACCCCTATTAAAATAATAAGTGAAGCAGCGACCTTCATCCATATGGAAAATATTTTTTTGTTTGACTGAACCACCTGTTTATTGTCGTGCATACGATGGTTCATTTTATTCCAGCCATTGTCTGTGTTAAAAAGGTCAACATCCTGAAAATAGGTATTTTGCCATATTTTTTCGGCATTAACAAATTCTTTCCGGTTTTCGGCCGACTCCTCTAACCAAAGTCTGAATTGCTCTTGCTCGAACTCATTCAATTCATTGCTTAGATGTTTAGCAATCAATGTCAACTTCATATTGTTTGTTTCTTCTTTCATATCTTTCTCCTACGGGTAAGATTCTTAGGTTAGGTTTCACCCTATTTATGGTTTTATTGAGTTTTACCACAAAGGTACTCAAAGTGCTTCACGAAGTTTCACTAAGAATTATCGAATTACCCGTTTAATACCATCTTTTAAGTGACTTACATTAAAATTTACCAATAATCCAAGTTTACACTTTGATAATTTTAAGTAAGTTAATATTTGAGCCAAATGAATTTCAGCTAAAAGATCAACTGATTTAATTTCGACAATAACGAAATTTTCAACTAATAAATCAACCTTATAGCCAGCGTCAAGAAAAACCTCTTTATAAACCAAAGGTAATGGTTTTTGTTTTTCTACTTTTATCCCTGATTGTAAAAGCTCAAAATACAAACATTCTTCATAAGCGCTTTCAAGTAATTTAGGGCCTAATTCGGTATGTACTTTAAAAGAACAGTCCAATACTTTCTTAAAAGTAGTTTCGATAACCATGTTTCGATATCCTTTGTGTCACTTTGTGAATAACCTTTGTGCTACTTTGTGTTTAAAAACCAAAAATACAAAACATTATAATTGTCAGGTATTCTTTTAAATTTTCTCGGAATAGTTTTAGCACACTTGTCATGTGTGCTTCTACTGTCTTGATAGAAACATTCAATTGATCGGCAATTTCCTGGTATTTAAGTCCTTCGTTACGGTTTAGATTAAAAATTTCGCGAGACCTATCCGGAACTTGATCAAGTGTTTGCTTTATAATGTGCATTATTTCGCCAACTTCTGCATAATTTTCCTGCAAATCGAAGGATGCTTCAAGAGTAGCTTTTACTCTGTCCTCGTAACCGACCACTATTTTTTGATGTCGTAAGTATTTCAGCGAATTATTATGAGCCGATTTAAAAAGATACGATTTTACTGAGGTGTTCAAATCGAGAGTGCCATGTTTTTCCCATATATTATAAAAGATGTCCTGCACAATTTCTTCTGCTACAATGGCATCTTTTACTATTTTATGAGAAAAATAGCAAAGTGTTTTATAATAGGATCGGAACAATGATTCGAACGCTCGTTCGTCGCCTTTACGAATGCATTCGATGAGTTCCATGTCGGTCATACTCATATTAATTTTTGTACTTCAACCATTTGATCATTTCTTTCAAAGTTACTTTCTTTCCATACATTAAAATACCGGTTCGGTAGATTTTACCGGCAAACCAAATAGCTCCAATAAATGTTACCACAAGTAAAGCCATCGAAATGGCCACCTCGGTGTATGGAACTCCAAACGGAATGCGAGCCATCATTACTATGGGCGATGTTAGCGGAATCATTGAAAACCAAAAAGCTACCGGGCTTTCGGGGTTTTGAAAAGCACTTACCATGGCCAGGATACCGATAATTAAAGGTAAGGTAATAGGGAACATAAATTGCTGGGTGTCGGTTTCATTATCTACTGCTGCACCAACTGCTGCAAATAACGAAGCATACAAAAGATATCCGCCTATAAAGTAAAAGATAAATGATCCAATTAATACATAGAAATTGATGGAATCGGCCATGGAAAAAATATTGGCAATTTCAGGATTAATCGCAGATTCCTGTGGTTGTGCCTGAGCTACTGCATTCGACGCTCCCATAATGTTTTGAGGTTGGTTCGCCATCGCAGCAGGTGTAATGTCAGGCAAAAAGACTGCTTTTACAATCAAAAAAAATGCTACCGAAAGAACTACCCATATTAGAAACTGGACGATTGCAGCCATAGCCACACCAAGTACCTTACCCATCATTAACTGAAACGGTTTTACCGATGATAAGATTACCTCTACGATACGGTTTGTTTTTTCTTCAAGAACACCGCGCATCACCTGAACACCAAACATTAATATAAACATGTAAATCAATAGCGATCCAACGTATGCCACACCCATTGCCAGACCGGTACTGCTCTGTTTTTCTTCGCCGGAATCACTAAGTTTAACGGTAGAGATATCTATTTTTGTTTCAATCGATTTTAGAATATTATCGAGATTTTGAATATTATAAGAGAGCAGTTTTTGATTCCGGATCTCTTTCTCAATACCATTCGAAATTTCCTGGGTAATACTCAAACTTGGTTGTTGAAAGGAATAAAACTGAACGGCTTTTGGTGAAAAGGCCACTATTGGTGAGATGTAAAGAAGTCCGTAATAATTTGACTTCTTAAGGAGTTTCTTAAAATCGTCTACTTTTACGTTGGTAAGATATTCGAATTGAAGAAATTTTCCTTCGGGAAGTTTCTTGATAAACATTCCGGAGCTGTCAATGACTGCAATTTTCTTAACATCCGTATCCTTGGACGAGGCAAAAATGAATGTTAACGCAAAGAATCCTGCAAAGATAAGGGGTCCCAAAATGGACATGATAATAAAACTCTTTTTTCTGACACGGGTAATAAATTCGCGCTGTGTGATAAGCCATATCTTGTTCATAGATTTTTCGGATAAAATGTTTTACAATTGGTTTTGGTTGGATGATTCTACCATATTGATGAAGATTTCGTTCATGCTTGGGTAAACTTCGGTAAAAGATGTAACATGAACATGAGCGAGTATAAGCGATAAAAGCTCATTGTCCTGATGCTGATGCAGCATTTTTACCCGCACGTAATTGAGATCTTTCACTATTTTATGTTCCAGAACGTCGAATTTCGAGTTCAAGACATCTTTTACTTTGTTGAAATCGCCACTGAATCCGACTTCGTAAATATCTGATTTAAAACGCTTTTTTATTTCGTCAACCTCACCTTCGAGGATACAACTCGATTTGTTTATTAACGTAATGTGGTCACAAAGTTCTTCAACCGAACTCATGTTATGGGTTGAGAAAATAATGGTTGATCCATTATCACGCAGGGCTAATATTTCGTCGCGCAATAATGTGGCATTGATGGGATCGAAACCGCTAAAAGGTTCGTCAAATATCAGAAGGCTTGGGTTATGCAGCACGGTTACAACAAACTGGACTTTTTGCGCCATCCCTTTCGATAGATCTTCTACTTTTTTATCCCACCAGGTTTGCATTTCGAATTTCTCGAACCAGTATTTCAGACGTTTCAGCGCATCTGCTTTTGAAAGACCTCTCAACCGGGCAAGGTAAATTGCCTGTTCGCCTACTTTCATTTTTTTGTAAAGTCCCCGTTCCTCAGGCAAATAACCAATGTTCAAAACATCATCGGGAACCATTTTCCGCCCTTGAAAGAATAATTCACCACTATCGGGTGCAAAAATCTGGTTGATAATACGAATTAAAGTTGTTTTTCCGGCACCATTTGGGCCTAATAGGCCATATATGGAGCCTTGGGGAACACTTAAACTAACGTCGCTTAAAGCTTTAAATTCTCCATATTTTTTTTCAATATGCTGGGCTTTAAAAATTTCCATGAAGTATCAGGGTTTTGTAAATGATTGCTTTGTTTAAAAAACTTTGATAAAATTAAAATAAAAAGAATAGCAAAGCGGTATTTTTTAAAAATGGTTTCCAAAAAGGGCAAATAGTATTGAAAATACAAGTGAATGTTTAATTTTATTACCTTAGGCATTTTGCCAGAGAATGATTGAAACTTACTATATTAAATCGCTGACATTTTGGATTGGACTCAATATTAGTGAAAAGAAGTATAATTGTAAAAACGATGGATATGAAAACGAATACTAATACAGTATTGATAGATAACTATTTTGGACTTCTAAGTAGTTTGAGCAGAGAAAATAAAATAAAACTTATAGAAAAACTCTCCAATTCAATTGATAATGAAGCTGCTGAAAAAGAGAATGTGGTAGATAAATTTTTCGGAGCATTTAAATCTCAGAAAAGCGCAGAGGGACTTTTTAAAGAAATCAGAGAGAGTAGAACCTTTAACCGCAAAATAGAGGCATTATAAAAATAATCAAATATTTTGTATTTTCTTTCTGAAGGGAAAGTATCATCTTAAATGAACATTTGAAGCAAGTTGGATTTCAGAATTGTTGTATGTCGTAAATAACTCTTGCAGAACTTAAATACGGAGCGGAGTGTAGCGATCGTATTGTTGAAAATTTAAAGATGGTGGACGATTTCGCAAAAACATTTCCTATTGTTCCAATATATAATGCATTGAGTATTTATGCAAAAGAGAAAGCCAAGTTAAGGAAATCTGGAAAATTAATCGATGATTTTGATATTTTGATAGGTGCAACTGCAGTAGCCAATAATCTTATTTTGGTGACAGAAAATGAAAATCATCTTTCGCTTCGCTCTGAAGGACAAACGTTTATGTTAGTTTTTAGTCGGG
>JANXXY010000124.1 GCA_025350365.1 Bacteroidales bacterium
AAACTGCCAACCATAATCATTACACCCATAATTAAAAATAATTTCTGTTTCATGATCTTATTTTATAAAGTTTAATATGTCTACTAATACGCTATTTAGTCGACAGAGGTTTCATGTTTTTTTAATAGCTCCCAGCGTTACGCATATGTTTTGTTGGGGAGCTTCGGAGCACTTCACTATCACGGTACAAAAAATTAAATAGTAGTAAAGCAATTAAAATTAGTACTTCAACCCCAATAAAATATATGCAATGTTATAGCACGTGCATTTTCCAATTTTCTATTTTAAGACCAGATACCCGCCCAAAATGATTCTCATTATTTGTTACTAAAGTCATTTCATTTTCAATGGCAATACCTGCAATTAATAAGTCGATATCATCTATCAACTCACCACTAGATCTCAGTTTTTAATAAATATCGGACGAAACTTTGCAGGATTCTTCAGTCAATGCGATTACAATATTTTCAGTAACAAAATCATTGAATATTTACAATTGTTTATGCGCATTTTTGTACAGTAACCCACTCATTATTGCTTAGTAAGATATTAAACTATCTCAATAATGTCATAATTAGTTGAATATTTTTTAAAGTTTTCTACTACAAGTTGGTCGCCCTTAAAATATTATGAAGGAATAACCGTATCAATTAATGCTCTATTCATTGAATCTACGAGAGTTTTTATTTCGGTTTTTAATCAAATTATCCATAAATTGATTATATGCAGATTCGTCAATATTACTCCAACTAGCTGCAAACGAAAGAATCTTAGATGCCTTTTCGGTAGTCTGTTCCAACTTGCTCAAATATTCATTCAAGTCATTTAGCTTGTTAGAAGGATTCCTACGAATTTTGCGTAAAATCTGCTGTATTATTTGAGTGTCGGCTATCATGTCATTAATTTTCTCAAATAGACAAAAATAATCAAGGGGTCAATTATTCTAGAGTGCTGTCTTTTTTGCATGCGCTATAACAACTCAATAATAGAACCTTTTTGCAAAATATCTCGAAAATTGATATTAACGTTTCAATCAACCCTTATCTTTTGCTTTTGAAAGTGCCCCAAGTGTAATAATGCAATTAAGTCCTGTTAAACTCTGGCAGGACCTTCGGACACTGACAGGTTACGCTATCTACCTGTAAATTAAACTCTGGTAGAATTTTCGGATTCTGCCAGGTTATAGTATTTTAAACTCTGGCAGGATCTTCGGACTCTGCCAGGTTATACCTATCTAACAACTTATTTTATGAAATTGCTTTTGCAATTAAAAATGCTGCTGCACTGGCAATAGCCCCGATTAACATTGTTTTTAATGCCCCTTTGATTGGCGATTGACCGGTTATTTTACTTTTGTAAAATCCGAAAATAAATAGGGCAATTAGGGTTACAACAACTGAAATATACAAACCTTCCATTGGAGTGGCTGTAAAGAAATAAGCAGAAAGCGGAATTAGTCCACCAACAATATACGATATGGCAATGACTGCGGCACTTTTTCGTGCTTGTGATAAATGGGGTTCTTCAAGTCCAAGCTCGAACCGCATCATAAAATCAACCCATTTATCCTGATTTTTAGCCAGGTCGGACACTACTCCTTCCATATTTTCAGGTGAAATTCCATATTCAGAAAGAATATCGCGGATTTCCTGCTTTTCGCGGTCAGTCCAGTTTTCAACTTCCCAGTTTTCACGTTTCCGTTCCGACTGATAATGATGATACTCGGTAGTTCCAGCCAGATAACCACCCAAGCCCATCGCAATTGAACCAGCTACAATTTCGGCCATCCCAGCGGTGATCACAATAAAGTTTGAGCTGATAACTCCGGTAAGTCCGGCAGTGAGAGCAAAAGGTACAGTTAATCCATCGGCCATACCAATAACCACGTCCCGCACGGTTTGCGAGCCGGTAAAATGAGTTTCTTTATGTTCCATGTATCTATATTAAGGCTAATTATTTAAAGCAGGGTTTTTAGAAGAATCTAAATCTTCGTCAACAAATTCAATTATTATCTCACCTTTCGTCTCATCGCCCAACCTAAGGAAACGACCTTTTTCAAAAACTGTAATTCGGGCAATTCTTAAAACTTCCTTTACTTTTTCTTTTGTTAAAGGCTGTTTCGATTTAATGAGCATTCCATCTATAAACAAGTCCTCTGTTATAATTTGCCCATCGGGTAGTTCAATATATCCATTTTTATAATGGCGACAATGAAACATTTAATCTTAATTATCAAGTTGTTATACAAAGTTCGGTGTAATTAATACTAGAAATTAGAAATTGATCAGTAGTAATTACAATTAAATATAAAGAGCCTCTATGTTCGGCTTAGGCTGCGCTCAAATCGGTCATATAATATCAGGCGAAGCCCGAAAAGATATTTTCGACTTAGGCACAACCTAAGCCGAACGGGGACTCAGGCAGAATATAAGTCAGCCATATGAAATCAGGCGAAACCTGAAAGGATATTTTCGACTCAGACATAGCCAAATCCGAAAGGGAGGAGTTTTGGCACAATATAAGTCAGCCATATGAAATCAGGCTGCGCCTTAAAGGATATATTCGACTTAGGCACAGCCTAAGCCGAACGAAATTAAAACCCTGCTATCCTCCGGAAATCTTTTGCAAGCATGCCTGCCGGTCTTCGTTGCGAGATGTTTTCGAAGTTATAATAGTAAATTTTATTATCATCTACTCCATAAATAATTTTATAGGATCGGCCAATATTGTCGCTTTCTCCCGGTTCAATCTCATGCACAATAAGCGTATTGGGTGTTCGGTTAAAAACTGCCTTTTCAATATCATCAGAGGTTACAATCCTAACTTCATAGGGATAGAGAGTTTTGATTTTTTCCAACGAATTTACCTCCTCCGCCAAATCACGTTTTTCCACCAACAAGGTTTTCTTTTTAATATCCCTTACGTTCTCGTTATTATATTTTAGGTTGCGAAAATGAATGATTCTGTCAGATGCCATCATCGCTTTAACGTGTTCCTGAGCAAATCGTACCATCACTCCCGCTTTATAAGTATAACTATTTTCGTCAACACCGGAGTAGTCAAGCGGAAGTGTAAGAATTTCAGGCATATCGTTAATTTCTTTTACGTTAGCTCCCATCAACACATTTAAATACAGGTATTCTGCTTCGTGTTTATCCTTGGTAAGGTTTACTTTGGTGAGAAGAATAAAAGAATTGTTTGCATTGTTGCGAATAGAATCGAATGTTTCATAAGGAATTACCTTGTATGGAGTAATTTTCCAGTACTTTTCCACAGCCGCTTTAATAACAATATTATAGCCCAACATTGGGTTGTTATCCATCACAACATAGGTTGTCGATTTTTTGAATAATGCCAGTTGCTCCTTTGTTACCTGTTTGTTTTGCTGGCAGAAAGCAGAAATCAGGAAGAAAAAGAAAAAAGTGGTAAGAATTGTTTTTTTCATATTTTTTAAAAGTTAAAATTTTTAAATCCCCAGGCCAAAATAAGGGGCTATAATCAAAGAAGGACTCAGATTAGCCCTTCCTATTTAATTTGCGGGTAAGTTGTAAAAGCAATATAAATTATAATTTTCTTGCAAGCTTTTTCAAGTCTTTGGCAAGAAAACCATCAGGATTATCAGAGGTTACCATATGATAATCAAAATAATAAAACTTAGCATCGGCAGCGCCTACAAGTATTTTATAGCAGCGTGCTTTAAATTTAGTAGATTCAGGACCCACTTTATGCAAAAAAACTATATCCATTTTGTCAGATATTGCTTGTTTAATGTCATCGGGCGAAACCAGTTTAACAGGTCCGGGATATACTTTTTTAATTTTTGCCAAAGTATTCACATCCTTAGCCATTTCGTTGGCCACTAAATAAAGGGTTTTTCCCTGAAGTAACTCTATATTATCGTTGTAATGCCGCAGGATATTTTCGCTGGCTATTTTCGGATCGACCTGCAAAAGTTTTACATGGTTCTGCATAAAACGAAGTAAAATACCAAGCTTGTAGCTGTAGTCATTGTCACCCACTCCGTAATACGAAAGCGGAATAGAGCATAGGTCGGGCATCGTGTTTATTGTAAGTGCCGCACCGCCCATCACCAGACTTATGAAATTATATTTGGCATTGGTTTTATCTTTATCAAACTTCACCTGGTCTAAAATGATGAATGAAAATTTGGAATCCATTCGTTTAATTTCGAAATCTTTCCATGATATAAAATCGTATGGAGTAATTTTCCACTCCTCAGGCATTACCTGCTTTAGGGTCATATTAAAATCCGAAAGGGGATTGTCCTCCAGCACCACCATTGTTTTAGTTTTCGAAAAACGGGCTATGGCTTCCTTGGTTGGAACATAATCCTGAGCAAACATACCCACCGATATTGCAATTAGCAACGAAATTAAAATTCTTCTCTTCATTTTATTTTAGTTTAATGGTATCATTAATGGATTACGTTCATTAAATTTACGGATATATACAAACTTAAGCTGCGATTTTTTTTTCTTACTCAGAGCCATATATTCATCATGCAATCCGGGATCCTTCATTAAAAGCACTTCAATGCTTTCTTCATCATAATCCATAATTTTACCTGAGTCGAAGTCTAAAATAAACTGCCTCATTTCGTTGGAGGTATATGACGATGGCATATTCCCGCCACGATAATAATAGTAAGGATTATAATAGTACGGATCGTAATTTCTTGAATTATATGATGTAATGGTTGCAATGAAATGGCTTATACTTCCAATGTATGATACACGATTAAATACCTTGTCCATCCGAACAAAAATCAATCCGTTTTTTGAGTAGCCCCAAACTGCATTTACCGCAACATCTCTTTTAAGACCAAGTTGATCATAAAAGGAAAAAGTTTGACTTGACAGAACATTGTCAAAAAATTGTGGGTCGTTAAAATCAATATTTGTAATTACCCTCGATTTAGAAATAGGGTTATTGTTTTTAACTTGTTCGAAATTGAGGTAAATTCCTTCCTTAAATCGAAAATCCTGATTGTAGGGAACTCTTTTTATGGAATCGTTTTGGCCATACAGAAGTAATAACCCGCTTTCCATAAAAATAAAAATACAAAAAATATATGCAAAATGCCTTTTCATTGTTATTGCTATAGGATAGTAAAACAAAGTTAAAGAAAATACGTTTCATCCTACCGTTAAAATGAAAGATATAAATAGACTTGAGAAATTTCGGTTTATTTTAAAAAAAATTGTTTTTTAAATCAAAACTTTAATGTTATTTTTCTATTTTTAAAGTTCTGTTAGAATTTGGGCAAAAATTAGATCAGGATTAAATTCATTTTGGATAATCGTTTTACAAGATGGCATTTACAGAGTTTCTTAAGGATATCATACGTATCGAATTACCCGCTTCGGAGGATTCAGATAACAATAAAAGAAATTTCATTTATCTTGTTAGCTGGTTTGGTGCAATTTTTTTCCCAATTTTTTTTCTTACCGATTTGATCACAGAAAGTTACCTGAATGCGCTTGTTGAATTTATGGTTTTTATGCTTTTTGCGATAAACATTCTGAATATTAAAGCAAACAAATGGCACTATAATCATGGGTATTATAACTTAGCTATCATCGGGTTACACCTTTTAATATTATTTATTACCGGAGGAACTTCAGGGCAAGGTCGTATGTGGCTCGTTAGTTTTCCTGTTATTTGTGTTTTTTTCTATGGGATTAAACTTGGTAGCCGAATTTCTTTTGGCTTTTTTGTTCTAAGTTGTATTATCACTTTTTTACCTTTCGAATGGAACGCAAGCTATACTATTCCGGTTACTTTCAAAATTAAATTATTCTTTATCTACTTAGGTATCTTTCTAATGTGTTATGCATATATTAACTATATGATGAAACACCTATCTCAAATAAGACATAAAGCGCACAAACTTGAGATGGAACTTAAAGCCAAGGAAGAGTTTATTTCAAAACTATCTCACCAGATTCGAACGCCATTAAATAATATTATGGTGACCACCAACTTGCTTACCTCAACAATTTTGGATGAATCTCAACAAGATTTTCTTGAAACAATACAGGCATCCACCAACAATCTGGTGAATGTTGTTAATAATATCTCGAAAGTATCGGCAATTGATTTTAGTAGTTCGGGAGTGTTAATTAGCTTTAATCTTCAGAGTACTATCAATAGCACAATAAAATTATTCCAAACATTAAATTACAACAAAGTTAACTTACATTTAAAGCCACTTACTGATCTACGATACAACCTAATTGGCGATCCTGTAAAGGTAAAACAGATATTTTTAAATATTATTGAGAATATATTACGAAATAGTTCCGAACAAAACATCACCATTAACATTTCTTATTCTGCTTTAAAAGAAACTGATAAATTATGCGAATTGTCCTTTAAAGTTGAAGCAAACGTCCCTTTAAATCTTGATAATTCGCAACTTGACACATTAGGGCAGATATATGAAACTAATACAAATGGAAGAGAATCAACTATTTTTGATTTCACCATTGCAAAAAAACTAATTGAACATTCGGGCAGTCAATTGTTAGTTAACACAACAAAAGATTCGACAATTTTTTCATTTTTTCTTATTTTCAATATTTCCAGTGCAAGTTTTATTGCGGAAATAAAAGATGCAATAATAGGTAATGATTACCAAAGTAATGTTTCTGCAAGGAAAATGCCGGTTATTGATTTAAAAGATTCAAATGTAATGTTGGTTGAGGACAATTTAATAAACCAAAAAATTGTTGTGCTTACTCTTCAAAAATTAATAAAGAATATCGATATCGCTAATAACGGAAAAGAAGCGTTAGATAAATTCGGATTAACAAAGTACGATCTTATATTAATGGACATACAAATGCCGGTTATGGATGGAATTCTTGCCACAAAGAAGATAAGGGAATTAGAAGCCAGCACCAATCAGCACACACCTATAATCGCAATAACTGCCAACGCTCTTGCCGGAGATAAGGAAAACTGTCTTGCCGCAGGGATGAATGACTATATAAGCAAGCCATTTCAAACGGAAATGCTGATCCAAAAAATGAAGAACCTGCTTGCCAGAAAATAGATTTCCTTCCGGAAATTTTTAAATCCACCGGTTAAATATTGAGATATTGAAGGCTGATCAGTATAGTTTACTAAATTGCTCAGAAAATGGCCTGAATAGGAAATGTACTTTCGAAATATTTTAATAAAAATAAATAAATAACCGCGAAAGATAAGGTTCGGCTAATAGGGAAATAACCTTAATTGGGGTTGTTTAGATGTTGGGGGGCAATGGAACTGGTTTTGTCGATAGGAAATTATTGAATATCAATTGATTTGATAAAAGTTAATGATTATAAACCAATTCAAAAATCGTATTATGGCTAAATCTTTTTTAATCTTTACGTTATTGTTAATTGCAATGACGGGTTATGCCCAAGTAAATGGTGATTCTACAAAAAGGACTAAAGAGTTTTTAATAACCACGACTTCTTTAATCTCGGGGAATTATGGATTACAATATAAATTAAAGTATTTAAAAAATCCTTTCTTAGACTGGGATTAGCTTACGTTTATGATGATTATCGTTCTGATATCCCAAAAGTTTCGACTTCATATGCTACAAAAAATTCTGGTTCTGGATTTAGTATTACATCAGGTTTAGAAAAACGCAAAGTTATCTCTGAGGTCTTTGAATTTTCATATGGATTAAATTTAGTTATATCTGGTGGTTGGGCTAAAACAAGGACTGAAAACCCTAATATTTCCTCAGCCTTACAAATTACAAATAAAAGCTATTTTATATCTTCTGGAATTGGTTTTGATTTGGTAGCCATTATGAAAATTCATCAGAATTTCTATTTTGGAGCAGAGATTATGCCACAAATATTATATTCTTATCAAAATGAATCAAAAAGTTCAAGCGGTGAACATAAAACGAATATGTTTAGAGCGGTACTGAATTCTCAAAATGCGACATTGGCATTGATTTACAGATTTAAATAAAATTGCCAACCGTTAACTTCGCAAATATTTAATTGGGGTTGAAGTAATAATTTTAAAGGTTTTGCTACTATTTAAGTTTTATTGTACCATGATAGTGAATTGCTCCGCCACTCCCAAACAAAACATATTGCGCTCCGATATACAACATTATAAAAAATCGCAACTATGAAGAGATTGTTTCTGCTTTTAGCTATTGACTTCTTGATTTATATTAGTTCCTTTTCACAATTGGGGAAAATTACTATATTGGAATAGTGACAGATTATAATGAAAATCCCATTGATAGCGCTTTAATTGAAATTAAGAAAATAGTTTTACAACATTATATTCAACATACTCAAGTAAAAACGGTGATTACTCCATGACTATTGATGAAGGTTTGTATATTGCTCTTTCGTGTATTAGATTGCGTAAAAAAGTTGAATTTTTTAAAAACTGACGATAATAAAAACAAAAAACAGGAAAATTCAGATGCAAGTGAAACTATTCTTCATGAAGAAGATTCTCATGGAATAAATACAATTCTCGGTATAGAAAAATCTCCCGCAGAAGAACACACAAAATATTTTAATCATCCTGAAGGAAATGAGTCTCCTTCTAATGATCAAGTGCGAACAGATCCTACTTATGAAAATTCAAAGGCCAAAGAGAATTTGGATGAAACCGATCAAAATGTGAAAGATGAGAAATATTAATTTTACAACCATAATCACTCTTTTAGGTATGGTTGCTTGCAAGGGAACTATAGATAGGAA
>JANXXY010000167.1 GCA_025350365.1 Bacteroidales bacterium
TTGAAAGAATTATCGAAAAGCCATCGGTAAGTCAGGCAGAACTGGAGCTTCAAACTCCTGGCCTTAGAGCCGGATATTACCTTTGTTTTTTTGGGATGCACGTCTTTAAGCCTACTATTTTTGATTTACTGAAAGAAAGAATTCGTAATAATCCGGAGGGAAAAAGCATTCTGTTAACGACTGTTCAGGAAGAACTGGCAAAAACCGACAAATACCTTGCTTTGGAAATGAAAGGCAACCGGTACGATACAAGTAAGAAATTAGGATTGCTGCAAGCTCAGCTGGCACTTGGATTGGCTGGCAAAGTAAAGGATGAGGTGCTTTCTTCTATCATTCAAATAATGGCTGAATCTGATAAAAGAAATTTTAAATAGAGGCAAGAGACATGAGCAATACAGTCCGGTTTACCGGATTAAAAATAAAATGAAACAGATGATAATGTTTTTTATAAGGATAGTTTAAAAATATGCCATGAATGCACGAATAATTATTCGTGCATTCATGGCATATTTTATCTTATTTTAATCAAATAACCCGTAACCCGTAATTATGAACCATTTCATAAAAACCATTATATCGCATGAACCCGAAATCCGCAACCGGTCATTTCATGAGTTGTGTAAAGGCTTATCGGCAAAGGAGCTTATCTCATCGTTTAAAGAACTCGACGAATTTCGCAAAACCACGCAAAACTTATATGAGCGGGTGCGAGCCAGCATATTCCTTTATGCAGGATATCGGTTCTTTTTAATGGAATCTCCATCCATTTCGGCAATTGGACGGATTCCAGCCAATGGCTTCGAAAACATGTTAAAACGGAATTTCGAAAAAGCAATCAGTATTTTTCTCAATGAAATGCATGATCACGGGCCCAATTCAAATATTTTCAGTTGTCTGGCCGAGAGTTATCATCATCTTACATTTCAGATTCTGGCCGATCAGGTTCGGAAGAGCGTTCGTTCAAGTCGTGGTAATCAATGGATGTTTCGAGTTGGTCATTATGAAGAACATCCGCTGAAAATCCATCCAGCTATGCTAAACAGGCCAGAGGGCTCTATGCTTTTCCCCATTCTACAGGAAAAAACTTCGGTTCGTATGGATTTGACACACAGCTGTTGGTCAGATATTTTCTTTCTCGGAATGGATTATCCCGAAGGAGCGAGAGTAATTAATGTTTCAATTGATTTGGGTGTTTATGGACGTGATAATGATATTAAACCTCCCCTTGAATCGTATGTGAGAGTTATCAATGAACCTGTTATACGGTTAACTTCATTGGATTTAAAGGATACAAAAGACATTACCGACATGTCTGATCTGTTTAATTTTGGCAACGATTATTTGGGTCTTTTAAAAGCAGCGGTTGTTTCATCCGGATTTATTCCTTCCTCTTTCGAAGGGACAACTCATAAAATAGAAGACATTCTGGGCCGGATTATCTCTCCGGGCATGGGCATTGAGCTTGTTACAAAGGTGAACGATATACCAAAAGGCTCGCGTTTGGCGGTTTCAACTAACTTATTGGCGTCAATGATTAGTGCTTTGATGAGGGCTACACAGCAAACACAATCCATTGAAGGCACCCTTACCGAGCAGGAACGACGCCTTATTGCTTCGCGTGCCATATTGGGCGAATGGCTGGGAGGTTCCGGTGGTGGATGGCAGGATTCAGGTGGTATTTGGACGGGCATCAAATCCATTGAAGGAGCTTTGGCAAGCGAAGGCGACCCTGAGTTTACTGTTAGCCGCGGATGCTTGTTGCCTAAACATCGGGTATTGGATGGAGAAATTCTTCATCCCGATTTTGAAAAAAAATTAACATCCTCGCTTGTGCTTATGCACGGAGGAATGGCCTCTAACGTTGGCCCAATCCTCGAAATGGTAACAGAGAAATACTTGTTGCGAAATCAAAAGGAATGGCACGCCCGGCAAAAAGCCAATTCCATTTACGACGAAATACTGGAATTATTAAAAGATGGTGACATTCAAAAATTAGCCTCAGTTACATCGCAAAATTTTACCGGTCCGATAAAAACAATCATACCTTGGGCTACCACCCATTTTACAGAAGTTCTAATCGAAAAAGCGAAGAAAGCTTTTGGTGATAATTATTGGGGTTTTCTCATGCTTGGAGGAATGTCGGGCGGAGGTATGGGAATGTTTGTAAATCCTTCCATTCATGCCGAAGCCAAAGAGAAGATTTTGCAAATACTTTGTGAAACTAAAAATGAGCTTTCCGATTGTCTTCCTTTTGCCATGACACCTGTGGTTTACAACTTCAACATTAATCACCACGGTTCATTTTCAGCTTTGCTTACCGGAAATGAAGCGTTGATGCCCGACGAATATTATGCCATGCACATCCCTTTGTTGGTTCGGCAAAATCCTGAAAAGCTTCCCGAAATACGGAAAATTGAAATTGATAAAATCACCGGTAAAACATCTGGTAGCGATGCTGCATTTCCTCTTTTGAGGTCGATTGTAGGAAATTTGTTCAAGTTTTCTTCTACTGCCGAATCGGTTGAAAAATTACAACAAAACGAAGAGGTTGAATTCATCAAGAAAGAAAACGGGTTCGATTTTATTCATCACGAACAAATAAGGCAGGATCTTTTTAAAGGACGCATCGGTCTTTCACGAAATCGTCTCCCTGCGGAAACTATCATTGAAGACGTTTCTTCAGATGACATTACTGTATTAAGCAATATCGCCGACAACGATGGCACCGGAGCATCTTCCATTGCAAAAGGCCTTGTGGCAGTAATGTGTTTGGCAGCCGGTGTGGGCAGCCGATGGACAAAGGGTGCAGGCGTAATTAAGGCGATTAATCCTTTTGTTGAGATAAACGGTAAACATCGCTCTTTCCTTGAAATACATTTGTCGAAAACACAATTTACCAACAGGAAGTATGGAGGACATATCCCTTTTATCATTGCAACCGGCTATCTAACGCATCATCCCATTGAAAAGGAACTTAAGGCAACATTAAATTACGGTTATAGGGAAAAAGTATACCTTTCACCCGGAAAATCAATAGGACAGCGATTTATCCCTATGGAACGCGACTTGCGATTTCTTTGGGAGGAGATGCCTCAGGAACAACTTGATGAAAACAAACAAAAAGTTCGTGAATCAGTGCGTGCTTCACTCATTAATTGGGCAAAAAGCAAAGGTGAGAGTGCAGATTATACGGACAATACTTCATCTCAGCGACTTAATCCGCTTGGTCACTGGTACGAAATACCCAACATGCTTCGCAACGGATCATTGGTAAATCTGCTTAAAAACAACCAGAAACTTGAGCATATTATGCTTCATAATATCGACACGTTAGGAGCTAATGTTCTGCCTGAAGCATTAAACTACCATATCAAATCGGGCAATGCCCTTACCTTCGAAGTCGTACCCCGAAGAATTGACGATCGCGGGGGTGGACTGGCTCGTATCAATGGTAAAGTGCGATTGCTCGAAGGCCTGGCACAACCACATGAGGAAGACGAATTAGGTCTCAGTTATTACAGCACCCTTACCTGTTGGATAAACATCAATAAGCTTCTCGAAATATTTGGACTTACCCGTAAAAGCCTTCAAGAAGCCAGCGATGATGAACTGTCGGAAGCAGTGCGCCGGATCGCCCGCCGTATGCCTTCGTACGTTACTATAAAAGACGTTAAATATCGCTGGGGACATGGTCAGGAAGATATCTTCCCTGTTGCTCAAATAGAAAAGCTATGGGGTGATATGAGCGGCCTTGCTGATGTGCAATGTGGGTACATGGTAGTTCCGCGTCTTCGTGGACAACAGCTAAAGGATCCGGCTCAACTTGATGCCTGGGTAAACGATGGTAGCAAAGATTATATTGCATCTCTTTGCGATTTTAAATAAAAATCTTGATATCGGGTATCTGGTACTTTACAATTAATTATATTAAATTTACTCTTAATTCATGGGGTGGGATAATTGTTAAATCAATCCCTGATAAGGCAATATTTTATTACGTAATCAACTGATAGTTAAACCAAAACAGATGGGGAAATTTATTTCCCTGCACATAAGTACACTTAAAAAACTAGTGCAATGGTTACAAGTGAAATTAATAAATATAATTTTGGAGTTATAGGAAATTGTTCATATCTGGGCTATATTGATACCAAAGCAAACGTAAACTGGTTATGTTTACCAAGGTTTGATAGTAGTTTTTTATTCGGATCACTTCTTGATCTGGAAAAGGGTGGAGAATTCAGTATTTCTCCTGCCACGAGCGATTATAAATCCAAACAATATTATATCAAGAATACCAATATATTAGCCACTGAATTTGAGATGGCTGAAGGCAGGTTTCGAGTGGTTGATTTTGCACCTCGTTTTTATCAGTACGAACGTTATTTTAAGCCGTTAATGCTGTTCCGAAAAATAGAACTGCTTGACGGCAATCCTTTTATTTCAGTAGTGTGCCGTCCCGTGGGCGATTATGGCTCAATGATACCTGAAACAGTGGGTGGCAGCAACCATATTCGTTTTTTGAATTTTAATACACAGGTTCGGCTTACCACCGATAGACCTTTAGGCTATATTTTAAGCAAAAAATCGTTTGTTCTAACCGAAACAAAATATGCTGTATTTAGTTATGGCGTACCGCTGGAAGCGCCGCTGGCTGAAACCACTGAGTCATTTCTTACTAAAACTAAAAAGTATTGGACCGATTGGGTAAAGGCTACTTCCGTTCCCAATATTTACCAGGATGAGGTAATTCGTTCTGCATTAGTGTTAAAGCTTCATCAATACGAAGATACAGGAGCTGTGATAGCTTCCGGAACAACCAGTTTACCCGAATTTAACGGCTCCCAGCGCACGTGGGACTATCGTTACTGCTGGATGCGTGATACGTATTATACTCTAAACGCTTTTAATAATATTGGTCACTTTGAAGAATTGGAGAGTTACTTTCAATTTATTCAAAACATTATAATGAATGAAAAGCAACAAATAAAGCCCTTGTATACCATTCTTGGCGATCGGGTTCCCAACGAAAAAATAATGCTTCTTGACGGATATCAGCATAACAAGCCTGTTAGAACAGGAAATAACGCTATTAATCAGGTTCAGAACGATGTATATGGTCAGATTCTGATCAGTTTATTGCCATTATTTATTGATAAACGTCTGAATTATATTGACCGGAAAAAAACCGAATTCATTACCGAATGGCTTCTCGATCGTATCGAGGAATATATGGACGTTCCGGACTCGGGACTTTGGGAATTCGGAACAACAAATCAATTCCATTGTTATACATATTTGTTTCATTGGGCAGGATGCAGAGCCGCTACCAAAATTGGCAGGTTTATTGATAGTGATAGTTTAATAAGAAAAGCAGAATCACTAACCAAGCAATCGATTCTGTTCATCGAAAAATGCTACAGTCCAACAAAACTGGCTTATACTCAGGCTGTAGGTAGCAAACATCTGGACGCAAGTAATTTGCAACTCATACTTATGAGTTACCTTAACCCGGGAAGCGATATAGCAATGAGCCATTTAAAAGCACACGAAAAGGAGTTGTTCAAAGACGATAATTTATTTTTTAGATACACCCGTGACGATTTAGGAAAAGCTGAAACGTCGTTTCTTATTTGCGGTTTCTGGTATGCTGAAACGCTTGCAGCCACGGGACGGCTAGACAAGGCACAAGAAATAATTGAAAAACTTCTGAAGTGTTCCAATCATTTAGGTTTGTTTAGCGAGGATGCCGATGAAAACTTCGGACAATGGGGTAATTTTCCACAAACTTATATCCATGTGGGATTGGTGAATGCCATTTATAAATTATCCATGAAAATTGATAAACCCATTTTTTTGTAAACCATGAAAACTTTTAGCGAACTAAGTTATAACAGGCTGGTAATTATTGCCTATCGATTACCATTTAAGCTTGTAAAAAAAGGAAATATTAATGTTGCAGTTCAAAATGCGGGAGGTTTAGTATCGGCCATTCTTTCGTTATCGGAAAAAATGAATATCAGTTCCGGTAGTGATTCGAAAATACTTTGGATTGGTACCGGTGAAAAGCAACTTGGAAAGGAAAACATCAACCCGAAATTTGATCTTCTTCCTGTTGAAATTCCCGACCAAATAAACGATGAGTATTATGGGGGTTTTTGCAACGACACCATCTGGCCGCTGTTTCATTATTTTCCATCGCTTACCGTATACAATCCAAGTTATTATGACTCGTATGTTAAAGCAAATCAAATTTTTGCTGATACACTCAAAGATGTAATCAAACCGGGCGATTTTATTTGGGTACACGATTACCAATTGTTTCATTTACCATCACTTATACGAAGTTATTTCCCTGATGCCAAGATTGGTTTTTTCCTTCATATTCCATTTCCTTCCTCGGAACTTTTCAGGCATCTTCCACGCACATGGCGCGAGTCAATCATTAAGGGAATTATTGGAGCCGACCTAATTGGGTTTCATACCAATGACTATACTCAGCATTTTATCAAAGCTGTTAAAAGGACACTTGGTTGCGAGATAAATCAAAATTACATCTACGTAGAGGATAGGATATGTAAGGTAGATGCATTCCCGATTGGTATCGATTTTGATAAGTTTCACGAGGCTTGTTTTTTACCAAAAGTACTTAAAGAAAAGGAACGATTAAAGAAGCAATTAAACGGGAAAAAGCTAATTTTTTCGGTGGACCGGTTGGATTACACCAAAGGCTTCTTATATCGGTTGCTGGCTTTTGAACGCTTTCTGGAAAAACACCCGAAGTGGCATCAAAAGTCTGTTTTTAATATGGTCGTGGTTCCGTCCAGAGACAATATTGATCGGTATAAGGATATAAAAAAGGAAATTGAAGCCACCGTTGGCCGGATAAATGGGAATTATAGTAACCTGGCCTGGAGGCCATTAATATATCAGTATAAATCACTTTCATTTGAGGAACTTGTAGCTCTTTACGATATAAGTGACGTAGGATTAATAACTCCGCTGCGCGATGGAATGAATCTGGTGGCAAAGGAATATGTGGCGTGTCAAAAAGAAAACGTTGGAATGCTGGTTTTAAGTGAGATGGCTGGCGCCGCAGTGGAGCTTAACGAAGCTATTATAATTAATCCGACCGATGTGGAAGAAACAGCCGATGCTATTGACAAAGCGCTTAATCTCACTCAAAAGGAAAAGGAGCAAAAAATACATAAAATGCAGAACAGGCTAAGTCGTTACAATGTTTTTACATGGGCGACCGATTTTTTTAACCAGGCAGAAGATGTTACAGACAAACAAAAACAAATGAAAGTGAATTTTTTAGATCCTCATGCATTAACCGATATACGATCTGCTTATTGCCAAACCGGTAAACGAGTGATATTTATTGATTATGACGGCACTTTAATACCATTATCAAAATATCCTGATATGGCAATTTTGAACGAAAGGGCGGGAAACACCATTAAAAAACTGATTGACGATACTAGAAATAAAGTAATCATTATCAGTGGCAGGGAATGTGAATTTCTTGAAAGGCAGTTTGAAGGTCTTGATGTGACGCTTGTTGCCGAGCATGGCTATTTTGTAAAAAATCCCGGAAAGGATTGGATAACAAAAAGCTCAGTAGATCTGACCTGGAAAGAAAAATTTTTACCTATTATGAATGAATATGTTGACCGGTGCAATGGATCGATGATTGAAGAAAAACATGCCTCAATAGCTTGGCATTACCGAAATGCCGATGAAGGAATTGCTTCCATACGTATTAATGAACTAAAGGACGATTTGACGGAAATTTTAAAGACCGACTCAAAACTTCAGGTGCTGGAAGGTAATAAGGTACTGGAAATTAAAAGTGTTCTTTATGATAAGGGTACGGCAGCTCTCGAATTTCTAAATAAAAAAAAATACGATTTCATTATGGCTATAGGCGATGATAAAACGGACGAAGATTTATTTAATGTAATACCCGAATATGGGTTCACCATTAAAATTGGAACTAATCCATCCAAAGCCAAATTCAATTTAAAAAGGCAATCCCAAATTTATGAGATTTTGGAATTTTTATGCTAAATAATATCACCGTTAAAATGATGATGGAGTGGAGTACACATCTAAATGTTATTTTACCCTTAAATTCATTGTGATATACCTAAAAAATGGTATGCAAAAATACCAATTGTATGGTATTTTCATTCCAAGTCAAAATACCGAAATTTGACCAAGCGAAAATGTAAATATCCATTGAAAACCTAATTTCATTTAAAACCTAATCTATGTCAGCATCAAATTACCGTTTTGAAACATTGCAGTTACACGCAGGCCAGGAAGTAGATCCAACAACCAAATCCAGGGCTGTGCCTATTTATCAAACTACATCATACGTTTTTGATAGCTCCGAACACGCAGCAAAACTTTTTGGTTTACAAGAGTTTGGAAACATCTATACTCGTTTGATGAACCCCACAACCGATGTGTTTGAAAAACGTATCGCGGCACTCGAAGGAGGGGTAGCTGCTTTGGCCACTGCATCAGGTCAGGCCGCCCAGTTTATAGCATTAACCAATATACTTGGCAACGGGGATAATTTTGTGTCAACTTCATACCTGTATGGAGGAACCTATAACCAGTTTAAAGTACAATTCAAACGTTTAGGCATACAAGTGAAATTTGTGGATGGAGACGCTCCTTCCGATTTTGAAAAATTGATCGACGAAAAAACAAAAGCTATTTACCTCGAAACCATTGGTAACCCAAAGTTTAATATACCTGATTTCGACGCAATAGCCGCAATAGCCAAAAAACATTCCATTCCTTTAGTGGTTGATAATACGTTTGGTGCCGCAGGATATTTATTTCGTCCTATCGAGCATGGCGCCAACATTGTGGTGGAGTCGGCCACAAAATGGATTGGCGGACATGGAACCAGCATTGGGGGTGTAATTGTGGATGCAGGCAATTTCAATTGGGCCAATGGCAAATTCCCTCAGTTCACGGAGCCATCCGAAGGGTATCATGGTCTTATATTCTGGGATGTTTTTGGTAGTCCGGGTCCTTTCGGAAACATTGCTTTTATTATCCGGGCACGTGTAGAAGGTTTGCGCGATTATGGCTCGTCACTAAGTCCATTTAATGCATTTTTACTTATTCAGGGTCTCGAAACTTTATCTTTAAGGGTGCAACGCCATGTGGACAATGCACTTGAACTTGCTCATTGGCTCGAAAAACAGCCTAAAGTCGAAAAGGTATATTATCCGGGATTGCCGAATAGCCCATACCATGACTTGGCAAAAAAATATCTGAAACATGGGTTTGGCGGTGTGCTTTCTTTTAAGGTAAAAGCAGGAAAAGAGGCTGCCGATAAAGTCATTAACAATGTGAAATTAATTAGTCACCTTGCGAATGTTGGCGATGCAAAAACCCTCATTATTCACCCTGCATCCACTACTCATCAGCAGCTTTCGGAAAAGGATCAGATAAGTTCCGGCGTTATTCCGGGTGTGCTTAGGATTTCGGTAGGAATTGAGAATATTGAAGATATAAAAGCCGATCTTCAACAAGCTCTAGACGTGGTTTAAAGTATAAGAAATATCGTTGTTTTTTCACCTTTGCAGAATAATCAATATTTGATTAATTCAATCTTATTACCTTGTTATTAAGCAATTAAATGCGTAATAAGGTAGTAAGGTTGTTCGGCTTTGGTGTGCCTAAGTCCGCATTATAATTTCTTTGTTTATCATCTTTTCAATATCATTGAGCCTGTCCAACGGGACAGAGTTCAAAATCTTTGTCAACTCGACAACTTTATTGCTCCGTTTTATCGAAACCAAAGGATGGGTCTCATTGTTTAAATCCTGGTCCGAAGGAATCCATTCCAACAAATCATTCGGAGTGCATTTAAAATGTATACATAGCTTTTCGATATCCTTCAAATTTAGTCGCTCTATCCTGTTATTTACTACCCGTGTGGCAAAATTGTCCGAATAGCCAAGTTTTACAAGATAGCTGAAGGGTTTCTCAATTCCCCGTGACTTAAAAATTCTTGTGAAGTTGAAAGTTAGCATTGTCAAATAGGTTTTTTATACTTTATTTTTAGTGTTTTTAACAAAAAAGCCGGCCAATTTTAAACGTCAGTCGTTAGTTTTTCAAAATATTCAGTTTTAATGTAAAAATAAGTCTTTTATTGAAAATACAAAAACACTTTAAATAAAAATAAATGCACTTATACTTAAAAGTATTTCACTTTCCAATAAAATAAGGTCGTTAGTTTTACAAATTAAGTCGTGCATTATTAATTCAATGAACCTTATTTGAATTTATATCTTCGCAATAACACTTTTATACCAAGCAATTTCTCATAGAGGCTTTCAAGATGTGATTTTTAGTGCCACACAACATCTATATAACCCCAATTGTGATTATATCCTTATTAGCTAGACCTTGTCTTTCGCGGTTATTCATTTTATTAGTTAAAATATTTCGAAAATGGATTTCATATTCAGACCATTTTCCGAGCAATTTAGTAAACTATTTTTGTTCAACCATATTTTTTGTTGAAATATCTGTTCCATCCAATGGATTTTTTATCTGGTCAAATCCTGTAGTAATAAAGTGTGTGTAAATTTCGGTTGTTTTGCTGCTTTCATGTCACTATAAATGCATTTCGCCTCCCTGATTAAAGCGACCGATTTGTTTAGCTCATCCTTTTCGGGTACTTCGATAACCACACTAGAAAAGCCAGACTATCTGACAGCATTTAGCCGGACTAAATTGACCACATCAAAGTTGCTGTTTTATTAACGAGGAGCCTCAGGCAAAGCCTAAGCCGAACGGGGGCTTCTGCCTGAACATAAAATAAAAATGTGCCGTCCCGATGGGACTTTGAAGAGGGTTTAATTTTTTAATACCATAATGTCGTCCCGATGGGACTAAAAATACAAGCACTAACTAGTTCGGCTCGGCTTGGCTGCGTCTATGTCTGCCTTATAAAACTAGGCTGAGCCATGCAGCATATATTTCGACTTAGGAACAGCGTAATCCGAAAAAGGAGCGACGTAATTTATCTTAAAGTTAAACCGCAATCTGGACAAATTACTAATTCTGGATCAATTCTATATCCACAAGCAGGACATTTATTGGGATCATCTAGAAATGCATCCTCATTTTCATCGATTTGTAATTGATCTTCCTTTATAATAGAATCCTTTATTTTCTGTTTCTGTTGCTTATAATCAATATTAACATCTACAAATCCATCCTTAATGAGATTATTAATATTCATTATTTTCATATCTGCTAAAGATTCAATTAATCTATCTTTAATTATTTTATTATACTTTTGTTTAATCTCTTCCAGTTTAATCTTCAATTCATCGTTTGTCAAATATAATTCTTTATTTATATAAATTTTTTCAGATAGATAATCAGCTCTACAATTATCAATAACCTTTTTAAAATCATTATTTTCAATTTTTGTATCTAAAAAGCCTATAATAATTAGTCCTAATGGCGGGAAAATAAATGTAAAGAGTGCCCAAAAAGCAGAATTACGATTTAATCCATTTGCAATTTTAGCTACCCATGCGGCTAATACAAAACGCAGAATCAATGTAGAAATGAATATAAACAAGTAAAACCCAGCAATAGCAAAATTTAAAACACTTACTGGGTTAAATCCAATATCAATACTAAATAATAATTTCAGAATAACACCAAGTATAAGAATTAAGAATCCAACCCTTATCGCTTTTGAATTATCTACTGGCTCAATTGATACGTTTTTTAAATACTCCATATTATTTATTTATAATCTTTAAAAATGTTTGATAGGCAGTTTGCTTTTTGACACCCAACGTTGGTGGTCGAGTAGGTTTTGGGATTGCTCCACCTTTCCCCTCTGAGAATCGTACATGAGATTTTTACCCCACACTGATTAAGCAATCTTAAAGCAATTGTGTTAATCCACCCAATTATCGAATAAGGATAATCTATACAAGATACATTACAATGGCTCATTGGATTTCTCCAGATCGTGTGGACATCCCAGTATACTACCTTATCTGTACGTAATATCCGGCAAATGGCATTTATAGCGTGTCGGCAGCTGGCAATATTTAGTCTTTCAGTTTTTTAATGATTTCTTTCACTTTTTCTTTAATCGATTTATCAACCTTACCCAATGATAATTCAACCATATCTTTCTCTAATGTAGCAATTTTATGTACTCGTATGACTGATGGTAATTTTAGACCGGATTTCGTCCACTCATCAATCATTACATCATTTTGTGTTTTATAAATCTGACTGGTTATCCTACAAACAATTATATCACCATCATTGAAAATCATTAATTATCAAAGCAGGTCTTCGTTTAAAAGTCTTACTATTAGTAAATGGAAATTTTAATAAAACGACATCTCCGAAATTCAATCTATCCATAATCAATAATTGTCATAAATTGAGTCAGAATCAGAATACCCTTTTAGAAATTGGTTTTGTGTCGTTTGCTGAAATATCAAGTCGTCATTTGTGTCTAAATCTTCAATAAGCACAATCACCCTAACATTTTTATCTTGTTTGGCTTTTAATTCAGCTTGAATCCTAGTCGGTATCAATATCTGATTATTTTTTATTTTTGATTTAAATTCTAATGCTTTCATAATCTATGGTGTTTGCACAAAGATAATCATTTTATTTATCAGGGAAATAATTGGTCTGGGGAGTTTTGTTTTGCTTGCTGCCAACATCTATATAACCCCCAATTGGAGTTATTTTCCTATTAGCTCTTCCTTTTTCGGGTACTTCGATAACCACACTAGAAAAGCCAGACTATCTGACAGCATTTAGCCGGACTAAATTGACCACATCAAAGTGGCTGGTTTATTAATGAGGAGACTCAGGCAAAGCCTAAGCCGAACGGGGGCTTCTGCCTGAACATAAAATAAAAATGTGCCGTCCCGATGGGACTTTGAAGAGGGTTTAATTTTTTTATTACCATAATGTCGTCCCGATGGGACTAAAAATTCTGCTTTGGGTGAAGGAACTGACTGAATGATTCTCAACAGAATTTTAGTGTTAGCTGCCAATGTTTTACGATTCTTTCCATTGGTAAGCATTTCTATCTGGGGCCAATTTGTCCCTATGTAAGAACCTAAATCAGGTTCCCGTTTCTCATTTTCTTCTAGTAATCTGTGGGGTTCACAGAATCTGTTAGAATACCTGCCACATCAACAACAGAAAAATACCATTGCTCTTCGGTTGCATTCCAAACGGAGCGTATTTCTTTACTTTCAAATAATTTTATATTGCTCATACTTTATGCTGCTCGGCTCAGGCAAAGCCTAAGTTGAACGGAGGTTACAATGTTTAACAATTTAATTAATAACGGTATTATTTTCAGCCTTCCACTACACCAATTGTATCTTAAGCAAATTGAATTCTCCTTCTAATTCTTGGCAGGCTTGAGAGCAAACGTTTTCAAGCTGTAAAACCAGTTCTTGTATTTCTTCAAGATGTTGGCGTGTACGTGCATATTCCCGAACTTTTTTTGCCAAATCTTCATAATCCTTGTGCAGACCCATGATCGAAAATGAGGGAATCATTTTATGCACTGCCGAGGCCAATAAATCCCAATCTTTATCAAGCAAACTTTTTTTAATTGTTGAAATCAGAGGTGGGGTTTGATCCAAATAAAGGGTAATCATCTCCATCATTAATGCCGGATTAGATTTAGTGCAATTGTTTAAATAAGTTAAATTAACACGTTTTGATTTGCCTGCCGGAGTATCGGATAACATCTCTTTTTCCGTCTTATTCGTTGTATCTTGTATTAGCAAAGGTTTTTTTAGCAATTCAATTATTTTACTGTATAAAAGTTTTTCGTCAACAGGTTTTGAGATGTAATCATTCATGCCAACAGCTTTGCATTTTGCTAAATCCACGGTGGTTACGTCGGCAGTTAAAGCGATGATGGGGATTTTAGAATTCATTGTTTTACGAATGTATTCGGTGGCTTCAAAGCCATTCATTTCGGGCATCTGTAAGTCCATCAAAATAATATCATACGCATTATTTTGTAGCTTTTCGATGGCAATTTTCCCATTGTCGGCGATTTCACGTTCAAATCCAAAATCGTCCAAAAGTGTTTTCATCAATAATTGATTGAGCGGAATATCTTCGGCAACTAAAACTTTTATGTTTTTAATATCCGTGCTCAAGTTCTCAATTTCTGCTTCTAATATTGCTTCCTCGTTTGTTTTTGGGAAACTTAAAATGATACTAAAAGTGGACCCTTCATCTAATTTGCTTTTTACGCTGATGCTACCTTCTTGCTGCTCTACTAATTGTTTAACTATGGCAAGGCCTAACCCTGTTCCTCCAAACAATCTCGATGTGCCACTGGTTGCCTGCTGAAAGTTATCAAAAATCTTTCCTATTTTAGCTTCGTCTATTCCAATTCCGGTATCGGTAACTGAAAATTCAATAGTCACTTTTTCTTCATCTTCGCTTATTAAACGAACACATACTGTAATTTTTCCCTTAGAAGTAAACTTTACGGCATTACTCACCAAATTCAAAATAATCTGATGCAGTCGTACCGGGTCTCCAATCAATACCTCCGGAATTTTATTGTCATATTCTTTAACCAATTCTAAGTTCTTTTCCTGAATTTTCGTCTCAAACAAATGGAGCATGGCAGATATGGATAAGTCCATTTTGAAAGGTATTTTCTCAAATGTCATTTTCCCTGCATCTACTTTTGCCAAATCGAGGATGTCGTTAATGAGCACGATTAAAGCATCGCCACTCATTTTTATGGCGGTTAAATATTCTTTTTGTTTGATCGATAAATCGGTTTTCAATACCACTTTTGTAAATCCGATAATCGCGTTCATAGGTGTGCGAATTTCATGACTCATGTTCGACAAAAATTGCTGTTTCGCTTTCATTGCATTCTCTGCTATAAGCGTGGCACTTTCTGCTTTACTTTTTGCTTCTTCGGCCATTAAAGTGGCCAACTCGGCAAATACTTTTGCCTCAGTCAATTCTGTAGCAATTCTTTTTTGGTCAGTAACATCTCTGGCTACAATCACCACACCCAATACATTTCTTTTGCCATCTTTATAAACAGATCCGTTGAATAATACATCGGTCAACTTGCCTTCCTTATGGCGAATGGTAAGCGGTAAATCGGAAACAGATCCTTTTGCGAATACTTCCTGGTATACATTTCGTGCCATTTGGGGTTCGGTGAAATAATCAAAAAAATCTGCTCCAATTAATTTCTCGCGTGATACTCCGGTTACTTTTATCGACGCATTATTAATATCAGTGATTTTTCCTTCAGGGCTAATTGCAAATAATGGGTCGTGGCTTGCTTCAATTAGACTAAGAGAATATTTGGTAAGTGATTTTTGGGCAGTAAGATCATTATTAAGAGCTTTTAGTTTTTCCTTTTGAACTAATAATTCATGATTTTTCT
>JANXXY010000172.1 GCA_025350365.1 Bacteroidales bacterium
GGCTCGTCACATCCTGGGGCTGGAGAAGGTCCCAAGGGTTCGGCTGTTCGCCGATTAAAGTGGCACGCGAGCTGGGTTCAGAACGTCGTGAGACAGTTCGGTCCCTATCTGTTGTGGGCGTAGGAAATTTGAGAGGGTCTGACCTTAGTACGAGAGGACCGGGTCGGACGGACCGCTGGTGGACCAGTTGTATCGCCAGATGCATCGCTGGGTAGCTACGTCCGGTTTAGATAAGCGCTGAAAGCATCTAAGCGCGAAGCTAGCCTCAAGATGAGATTTCCCTTAAGGGTCGTTGTAGACTACGACGTTGATAGGCTGTAAGTGTAAAGATGGTGACATCAAAGCTGAGCAGTACTAATTACCCGAGACTTTCTAAGGTTAGAGTAAACAATATTCCATCGTGTCAATTAGTTATTTTTGATTTTCTATTTTTGATTTTTAGTTAAAAATAATCAATAGAAAATTGATAAGGTCTTTAGGTGACTATTGCGACAGGGTTCCACCTCTTCCCATTCCGAACAGAGAAGTTAAGCCTGTCAGCGCCGATGGTACTGCGTTTAGTGGGAGAGTAGGTCGTCGCCGACTTTTAGATGGAAAGCCTCAACAGAAATGTTGGGGCTTTCTTATTTTAGATTGACGATATTAGATTTTAGATTGACGATTTTAGATTTTAGTAATTCTCTATCTTCTTTACTTCTATTTCTATTTCTTAACTTCTCTAACTTCTTTATTTCCCTATTTCTCTAACTTCTCTATTTTCCACAGTTGCTTACCAATTTTTGAAAAAAGTTGCTTATCTTCGCAAGCTATGAGGGCTTTATTGTTAATTTTAGTTGCATTTTTATCATTCAATAATTCTGGTTATTGTTCCTTGGTAAAAGATACAATTCCTAAGAATAAGATCGTATCCTTCCGGTATAATTACGATTTTACTTCCTATGATTCTGTTGGTATTGATACTACTCTACGAAGGTTTCAGATATATAACCCTGCTTTTAATAACCTGGCATCGAATACGTATCTTGGAAATCTATGCTTGCCTTTTATCTCGGTTCTTCAAAGCGATTTAGAGGAATACTCTGATATGTTATTCTCACAATATGCGAGTTACACCATGCATTATCCGGAATCCAATTTATATTATAGAGCCAGACAGCCTTTTACTGAGGTAAATTATTTCAGTGGTGGACCAAAAGCCCGACAAACCCAGAAATTAGGGATTATACATACCCAAAATGTAAATAAAAACTTAAATGTTGGATTTTTGGTAGATTTAAATTATGCTGATGGTCAGTATTTAAATCAACGTGGCAAAAGCAATGCGATTACCTTATTTTCAAATTATCAACGAAACAGATATAGTTTTAACACAAATTTCAATCTGAATACGGTTAAAAATCAGGAAAACGGAGGGATGTTCAGAGATAGTATCTATGAACAAAATAATCAGGAAGCTAGTACCTTGCCGGTAAATTTATCGTCGGCCATTACTTCTATAAAAAACCAAAGCTTTTTTATTAATCAACGATTTTATTTAACAGGTTCGTATAAAGAAGATTCTACAAGAAAATCTGGTAGTTGGAACGATGTTATTTCAATTATTCACCAGTTCAAATACGAACGAAATATCAGGACTTTTAGCGATGATTTAAATATTACAAAACCCTATAAACTAGAAAATACAGAGGTCTTAATTACTGATGGTGATTTTTACAAGAAAATTCTTGGCAAAGATTATGCCCTTATCGACACTACTAAAACCAGAGATTCGCTCTATTTCAGAAGGTTCGAAAATGTATTACAGGTAGCGATAAACACTAACCAATGGCTCAAAATACCCGCAGAACTTCGGTTTGGATTGAAAAATCAACTTGACAAATATAATTATGGTATGGATGCCGATTCGGTATTTGTAAATAAGGCTGACTCAACTAAAAGGCTTTATACCAGACCAGGAAACAAACAATTTAATACCGCTTTTGTGGCGAGCTTAAGCAACAGGTTCACAAAAAAAGTTAATTGGGGCGCTTCTGCTGAGTATTATTTCACTGGTTATAAGGTTGGAAATTTGAAGTTAAGGGGAGATTTCGAATCAATCATCCTTAAGAATTATGTTTTTAAGTTGTCGGGTGAAATTGCAACTACAAGACCTGGCTATTTTCTGGACGAATATTCATCGAATAATTATGCCTGGAGTAACGATTTTAGCAATCAGAAATTGGTAAAAATTAAAGCTGGTATATACCTGAAAAAGTTTAAATTGGCTATTGAAGCCCAATCTTACAATTATAAAAACTTTGTTTATTTCGACATTATTGCTAAACCTGTCGGTGTTAGTGAGGCATTTACTGTTAATTCAATCACAATAAGTAAATTGATCGATTGGGGTATTTTTCATTCCGAGATCAGAGCAACATTCCAAAAATCGGGTAACGAAAATGCGATTTCCTTGCCGTACTTTTCGGGGTTTAATTCCACATTTCTGGAATTCAATTTGTTTAAAAGGGTTTTGAAATTGCAGCTAGGCTACGATTTGTTTTATAATTCAGCTTTTTATGCTAATGCATATATGCCTGCCACCGGAATGTTTTATAATCAACGCCTTATTAAAATTGGTGATTATCCTTATTCAGATATGTTTTTTAACATAAAATTAAAAAGAACTCGCTTTACAATTAAGTATGAGCATTTTACTTCGTTATTGCAAGGTGGCAGGGGATATTTCGCTCCTCATTATCCTATTACCCCTCATGTACTAAATTTTGGTCTTTCGTGGACATTTTATGACTGATCATCAAAATTAAGTACTTCAGCAAAG
>JANXXY010000177.1 GCA_025350365.1 Bacteroidales bacterium
ACATCTGCTAACTTGATTATTTTACATAAAATACTTTCGTGGTTTTTTTGGGTTAGCCAAACCTTGTTTAAGGGAATTGAATTTCCCAGCATGGAAAATTCGCTTTCGATCCTAATTTTATTTGGTAATCCGATAGAATAATGTTTTTAGCAAAATGATTTAATGATTTATTAACTAAAATTTTGAAAACATAATTTATGAAAAAATCTTGAAATAATTGAAAGGAACAAATATAATAGAATCAACCCTGCCAACCTTTTTTATTGATTGGGAAAAATGATTTTTTTAAATTATTAGTGTTCATAAAAGATGATTAAAAGAATTTAGCCATCAACGTCCTTTTAAATCATAGATTCACTTGAAACTCTCCACTAATTGGTTTGATAATCGCACCACCGGGGTCATCAAGCAAAAGATGCTCCGTTGGGAGCATCCTTTTTGAGAAACATTTGAAAGTAACGATGGTTTTACAACGATAAGAAAACAGAGTTTGTTGCTTGCTCAACATACATTTAAAACCCAACCATCTACGAGTTGATAAATGGTTATTTTTGAGCTGGTTTAGTTACCCAAAATGTAAAATATACCCAATTGAAGTCCTCTGTTGGTTGAACCCGGAACTCTGTCTTTATTAATATTGTTTAATCCAAGATTATATCGTGCGTCAATTCCAAATCCTGTTGAGGGTAAAATATAACTCGCCCCAAAGCTCAGTGCAACGTCAAAGGGCCTCGTATCATTCAGATCAATGCTACTATTGTTAAGTTTCGATTTTGCGCTAACCAGAATGCCTAACTGCGGTCCTGCCTGCAATCTAAGTCCACTGTGGAACATGTATTGAAAAAGGACGGGAATATTGATATAATCCAGGTGATAATAAAACGCATCTCCATTATTCGTATATGTTGCACCCTGCGAAGAGTATACGAGTTCAGGTTGAATGGCAAAGTGGGGTTTTACATGAACATGACCAAGTACACCAAAATGAATCCCTACTCGTGAATCATACCCAGTATTGTCTTCATTATTGATGTTGTATACATTTAATCCACCCTTTATTCCAAAACTCATATGACCTTCTGGCGCATCGCCGTGTTGTGCACTTGAGATACCCGTTATCATTATCGATGCAATTAACCCTACTAAAAATTTCATAGCTTTTTTATTTGTGAATTTGTTTTTGTTGTCTACGTTATGATGAGCGGTAAAGTTGAGGCTTAATTCCTGAAGGAATGTTACAGAATTTTGGCTGTTTGTTACATCATTCGCACATTAGATTTAATGTTATTCGAACCATAATAAAGCATTGAATATTAATACTTTAATTATTACACGAAGCAGTTAGATAGTTAAAGTAAATATTTGCGTAGTTAAATAACTACATTTATATTTGTAGTCAAATAGCAACGTAATGAATTTAAGATGAGATGTCTTTTCAAGCCATAGCAGACCCAACAAGAATGGCTATACTTATTTTGGTAGCCTCACAATCTATGACAGCAGGCGCCATAGCTTCAAATTTTGACACAGCCAGACTGACAGTTTCAAAACACTTGCAAATACTCATCGAGTGCAAATTACTTGAACAAGAGCAAAAAGGCAGAGAAATTTACTATCACATTAGTGCAAAAAAAATGAAATAAATAGCCGGCTTTATTGAACCATTCCGAAAAATATGGGATGACAGCTTTAATAAATGGGAAACCCTAATGAAAAAATATTAGAACGAAAGTGCTGAAATTTGAAAATAAAACCCACGGCAATTACCATTTTGAAACATACGATGCTCAGGGTAACGATTTTGGATCAATCGGGTAATCCACGAGTTTGTTATGAACCGGAAAGTCACTCGCACATTTGATATGGAGAATTCGCCTTGTCCAATACAGTTTGAGATCTTCGAATTTGAAAAACTCACTAGCCATGTCGGGAGTGGCATTTTCGCCTATCGGATTAGATTATCCCTTAACTGAAACCAGCTCCCTCGTTGGTATTACTAAATCTAATTTTGGCATCGTTGTATTTCAGACCTGAGGATAGAAAAATCATTTCAATTAATCAATAAATCAAATAAATAATATAAAATATAAACAACATGAATAACAATAAAAAGGAGTTGTCACCCGAACAACGTGAAGAACTACTCAGAGCATTGAAAGCCCGTTTTGAGAAAAACATGAACCGCCATAAAAGTCTTGAATGGACTAAAGTACAAGCAAAGCTGGATGCTTATGCTGAAAAACTGTGGTCGCTCAATGAAATGGAAACAACTGGCGGTGAACCGGATGTTGTTGGACATGATGAAAAGACGGGTCAATACATTTTTTATGATTGTTCAGCGGAAAGTCCTAAAGGCCGCAGAAGTGTTTGTTACGACCGTGAAGGGCTGGAGTCAAGAAAAGAACATAAACCGGAAAATAGCGCTATTGATATGGCTGCTGCCATGGGAATTGAGCTTTTAACGGAAGAACAATATCGAGATTTGCAGAAACTTGGAAATTTCGATACGAAAACATCTAGCTGGTTGAAAACATCGTCTGATATTAGAAAACTCGGCGGCGCCATCTTTGCTGATTTCCGCTACGGCAATGTCTTCGTGTATCACAATGGTGCAGAATCCTACTATGCCGCCAGGGCTTTCCGCGGAGCGCTAAGGGTCTGAATTCTGCACAGACAGCGAAACTGAGTGTTCCTTGTTACATTACAGGTTTCAGAAAGTAACATAACTTTAATACACATGTTTAAAGTCAATAGTTCGGTAGTTTTTCAACTTCTGCATTTTTAAAAAATGTAATACGCTGAAATACATAGAAATAAAGAAATATTTCAATATATATCTAAGTATTTCATTTTAAGAATATTGGTGAAAATTTACCGAAGTGTTGAAGTGTAATGTGCGCTTTTATTTTTCATAAGTGCCTTATTAAATGTGCCAATGGATTATAATCCAACATATGAAAAAATACGCAGGCTCAAGAATTATCTGAATAACATGAAACTCTCAGCCGCAGCAAACGGGGGATCATTATACTATTCAGATTGCCAACCTTTACTGTCTAGCTTCCTTTAAACGATTTATGAATTGCATAAAGGCAACCTCCATGACAGAGAAAGGCATCCCAATATTAATTTAGTTTAAGTTGTTGTATACGTGAATATATTTCTAACATACCCGCCTGATCTATTAGGCTTTTTGCTTTTTTAACACCCAGTAAATGTTGATCATCGGTTTCTTTATTCCATACCCGGTTCGCTTCCGTAATAAAAAAATGTAGACGGTTTTTATTTTTCTCAACTTTATATAATTCAATAAATCCCCTTAGCATAACGGCATTAAACCAATAATTGTCAGGCAATCTATTGTTCTTGTAGAAAAACTTTTCAGCGGCATCCGCAATACGGCAAGCTTCATCAAGATATTGCTTCTGCTTGGTTATACGGTACAACAAAACATTCGACTGAAGCATGGTACCAGTATTATATGTGTATATTGCCTTATCCACTGACAGATCTTTAGTTTTAATAGCATCAAAAAATAATCTGTTTTTGGAAAGAAGGTATTTATTTGTCCATTTGTATAATAATAATGCAGTATCTAAGTACTTACGATCTTCTGTAGCCAAATGTAATTGTAAAGCCAAAACTATACCAGGCCCATTGGAACACGTGTTTTTGGAGGATTTATCACCTTCACGCCAATAAATTCCGCCGCCGGTTATAGTATCATAACCTGTCATCATAAACCGGTATATTCCAGTAGCTAAGTTTAAATATTCCTTTTTTTTCGTTCTGTTATAAGCATCGATAAAAGCAATGCCTAACCATTGATTATCATCATAATACCTTGTGTCTGATTCTTCTTTGCTAACATAAGCCTGATAGGCACCCATTGGAGGATTTGCATTGTAATAATGGCTGATTGCAAGTTCAACGGGTTTCATGTAGCACCCTGATGGATTAAGAACTTCCATTTCATTGGTAGCTTGCAGTAGTGCACATAAAGGCCATAAAAATGAATGAGGCTTTTGATTATATATCTTATCATGGTTTTCAAGATAAAGCCCTGTTGCTGGTTCATAAAAATACTTGATTATATTTTTGGAAATAACATCAATTGTATTTTTATAGTTCTCTGTTTGAGCCTGAATAGATGAGAAGAAAATACATGTTATGGCTATGATGAAAAATATTTTTTTCATGTGAATTTATTGTGTAATTTATTATCAATATTATAACTCCTTAATCTAATTTTTAACCAAATTAAACTTCGCATTACTGGAAAATTTACAAGTACCAGTCATTCCCCTATAACTGGTCTCCTAAAATAATTTCAAAAATACCTCTTCGTAAAATGATCTGTCGCACTAATTATTATTAGTGCAACAGACCTTAAGAACACGAACTTATTTTACATATCCATTCGTGTGAATTATTTTTTCTTTGGTAAAAGATGAAGCTCATAATTGAATGAAGTAGGCCGCGTGTAAACCATATATTTTTCAAGCGGTCGGGGACCACACCCATATGATCCAACTCCCAATGTTAAATAACTAATACAAAGAACTGTTTTTGTGCTTTTAGGAAGGTCGATTTTATATTCGACTTTTTCTAATTCTTCATCACTATAAGGAAGGGACGAAACTTGTAGTAAACTTGAATCTTGTTTTACTAGTAAACCCGACCCGGTAGTGTTTGTAACAGAAGCCCATCTAACATCCTCGTGATTACCACATTCCATTGGTTTTTCATAAGGAGTTTGTTGTTCTTTCACTGTGCTGTTATATAGTCCAATATATGATCCGAGTTTACGGTCTGCATAGTTTTCCATTGGACCACGTCCAAAATATGCAAACTGATTATATTGGCTATCGAGGAACATTCTTATGCCCATGCGAGCCACAATAAGTTTTGGATCGTTGGAATCAACTGTATTTGCAGCCTTTATTGTACCATCGCCAAATATAGTATAAACAACCTGATGTGTTAGTTTGAAATTATTCGTGCCTTGAGCATCCAACTTCACAGAAATCCTAACCTCTTCTTGAGAAATTTGTGAAGCATTCACATTTGTGACATTCCATTTTAATTCTTTTAATCCGGCCTTAACCCAATCTTTATAAGCCCACATATCATCAATCTGATGCGGAGCACGCCATAAATGAAGCATTGGTCCTCCGTTTTCGGTTAAAAGGTTAATGCCATCTCGCTCAAGCCGTGTAAAAGTACCGGTGGTTTTGTTAAATTCGAGGCTAAAGCCAACTCCTTTCGCGGTAATTAGTTGTTCAGTTTGTTTCAGATTGATAGATTCCATTTTTGTCGGATTCTTTGAAATGACAGGAGAACTAACCGGCAATTTCAATTGTTCGCAAACCACTTCAAAACCTTTTTTTGCCCAAAGTTCGTTGGTATTTAGAGTAAACGAAATGGTCAAATAATATTCAGCCCCAGGTTTAATTTCTGTAATTTTATAGGGTACGGTTACCGACAATTCGGCTCCAGGGGCTATTTTGGGTAATTTAAGGTCACCTTTTGTAATTACCACTCCATTTTCTGAAAGAGTCCAAGTGGCTGCAAATCCGTCGAGGTTAATAAACTGATAGCGGTTGCGAATTTTAATTTCCCCTTTTATTAAATCCTGAGCCGTAATACCTATCCATTGATAAGCATGCTTCAGCTCGGGATAATGTGGTTTTAATGAACGATCGGAGAATACTACTCCTTTATGGATAAAATAGTGATCGTTAGGAAATTCCCCGAAACCACCCCCAAAGGCCGTAATGGGATGATTGGGGTCACGCTTATTATAAATGCCTTGATCCTGCCATTCCCATATTGCTCCACCCATTAATGAAGGGTATTTATTAAACAAATCGTTATATTCTTCCACTGCTCCCATGGAATTAAACATTGCATGGGCATATTCACATAAATATAAGGGTTTGGTCAGATGATTATCATTTGCCTTGTGTTCCAAATCATCCAATCCTGTATACATCTCACTGTCCAAATCGGAAGGGTTCTTATCCCCAATGCCAAATCCTTGATAATGAGTTGGCCTTGAAGAATCAATGTCCTTTATTGCTTTCAGAGCTGCTCTAAAGTTGGAGCCGCCACTACCGCATTCATTTCCTAAGGACCAAATAATTACAGACGGATGATTTTTAAAATTTTCAACATTAGCGACGTTGCGATCAATAATAGCCGCTTTAATTCTTAAATCCTCATTAAACTCATCCCATGCGCCATGACTTTCCAGGTTGGCTTCAGCAACAAGAAAGATTCCATACTCATCGCATAACTCGTACCATCTCGGATCGTCGGAATAATGGCATGTACGCACATGATTACAATTTGCTTGTTTTATGAGTATAATATCCCGAATCATCTGCTCCTCAGTAATGGCATGCCCATCATCAGGCCAGTTTTCATGGCGGTTGACACCTTTTAATTTAATGGGTGTGCCGTTTACCATAAATATACGATCTTTAATTTCTATGGTACGAAATCCTGTGCGTGATGATAAGGTCTCAAGTGTAACCTTTGCGTTGTTGATATTGATAACTGTTGTATATAACTTAGGGGTTTCTGCCGTCCACTTCTGTGGGTTATTCAAATGAAAACTCACATTTAATGTAACTTCCTCACCGGCTTTTAATGCAGGTATAATGGTTTTATTCATTGTACCATTTACAGGTGTATTTCCATCATACAATTCAACCTGTAATTGATTTGCATTGATGGTTGTTTTTCCGTAGTTTTTCACTTTTGCAGTAACCACCACATCTGCATCACGATATTGCTTATCAAGTTTGGTTGTTATAAAATAATCTCTGATATGTTCCTGAGAACTGCTCCATAGCGTTACGTTTCTGAAGATACCGCTAAGTCGCCACATATCCTGATCTTCTAAATAACTACCTGTTGTAAAACGGTAAACTTCAACAGCAATTGTATTCTTACCGGGTTTAACATAACTAGTCAGGTCAAATTCAGCGGCGTTGCGGCTGTTTACACTATACCCCACTTTTAGGCCATTAACCCAAATAAAAAAACCGGCATCCACCCCATCGAAAGTAATAAAAGTGCGTCTACCATCCCATGAATCAGGAATTGTAAATTCGCGGCGATAACTACCTACCGGATTCCTTTCTTTATAAGCAGTAAAATTCGCAGGAGGTTCACTCATTATTTTTGGAAAATCTTTTTGGAAGATGTAATTAAAGTTGCTGTAATAAGGCGTACCATACCCTTCAACCTGCCAGTTAGAGGGTACTTTAATGTCTTTCCAGCCGGAAACATCATAAGTTAGTTTATAAAAATCAACCGGACGTTGTTGCGGCCATGAAACCCAGTTAAATTTCCAAAGCCCGTTTAAACTCAAACATAGAGATGATTCATGCCTATTTGCTTTTAGAGCCTCTGTTAAGTTGGCATATGGCATTAAAGTTGCATGATATGGCTCTTTGTTAATACCGAGACATTCAGGATCTTCTATTTCTTTTGGTACAGGAGTTCCGTTTACAATAGTATCACTATTAAAAAAACACCTGTTATTTGCCATGGCACTCACAACAATAACAGTGAACAAACTAACCATTATTAATCTATTTCTCATACTAATTATTTAATTAAAGGTGTCAAGAAAAAACGTAAACTTATGTTGCAATATTTTATAAAAGTCGGTTATGCCTGATAATGTTTGTGTTTCTTGAGGAACTTTGCCACCAGACTTCGGCGTGAGCACAGTCGAACGCTTCCTTAAGATTACACGTCAAGATGAACACCCTTGCTATGGGTTAATTGTTGGCGTCTGTATTATAAATATGGAGGTTGCCCATGTAAACAGACAACCTCCAATTTAAAACTATGGTAAGGCAAAAACATTGATTTCAGCAAGAAAGGCATAAAAATTCGGTCCTTCCAAAGCAACATATTTAAAATATCTGCACTTGGGATTAGAAAGGATGCGAAAATTTTGCGCGGCATCCATACTTGAATCCATATTAAAAGTTCCTGCATCTATCCAAGTTGTGCCATCTTCACTTACAAAGAACTGGTGTTTTGTTTGTCCATTGCCACTTCCTTGCCTTCTAAACACCTGGAAAGTTGTAATATTAACAGTTTTACCCATATCAATAGTAAAAAAGTGAGGGTAAGTAGGTTGTGATAGATCCCAGGCAGTATGCCAAAAAGTACTTAAATCTCCGTCAATAGTAGCTCGTGCCAATCCGTTAGGATTACCCCCCTCTTTGGGCTCTTGAGAATCGAAATCAATAACTGTCCATGCTGTTTTGTCTTGCATAATTTCAATAAACGGAAGTTTATAATTAATCCAATTTGTTGAAAATGTATCAATTGCAGTGGAATCAGGTACATAAAATGTTCGGTAAGTGAGCGGTTGTGATGGTGAAAAATTAACCAATTTCACTTTAAATGAATCGGAAGGAACAATAATACCTACTTTTTCACCGGTAGTCTTAGTATAGGTCACTTCGGTCCCCCTTTCTTTCTCAGCACTGCTTAGCAAAGTTAAATTGGCATTTACCCCATCAAATGAAAAGGCGGAAATTGTTCTTTCAG
>JANXXY010000117.1 GCA_025350365.1 Bacteroidales bacterium
CGACTCCGTTGGAGTCATAATTTTCTTTTCGTGCCAATTTTCTATAAACATTTAAACCCGCTGGGTTTAATACGTATTTCTTAAAAGTTGGCATACATAAAAAAATTAGGCGGACTAAGCGCCTAAACCTATACAATAAAATACGTTTCAATGCACGTGAATAGTCAAACACTACGCTTCTACTGATGATATCTTCTGCCCGTTCATCTTTTTTCGATTGGGTTAATTTCTATAACCGTTAATTTTCGACTAATTAAATTTTAACATTTCCTGTTCGTTTTAAAACACCCCAATTGGCAAGCTCTCCTTTTATAGCTTTTAAATATGCTTTTAAGAGAACGTAAAATAGTATTTGCCTGTAAACAAACCGTTGTACAAATAGCATCAATGCATTATAGATGGTGAATCGTTGCCGATCGTAGCGATATGCCACTACTGACACAATCCAGTCAACAACGAAGAATAACACATAAAATAGGACGTAAACTCCTGCATGTGGGGTAAAAAGTCCAACTACAAAGAGTAAATCGACTATAGGCGAAAATAGCGGTATAATAAAACCGAAAATGAGCAGGTTAGGCAATAGAATCCATCCCATGTTAGGTTTACGACGACTAAAAAGCAAGTCACGGTGTTTCCAGAAACTTTGCATCATTCCAAAAGACCAGCGAAAACGCTGTTTTATGAACATTTTCAATGTTTCAGGAGCCTCGGTAAGCGAAATGGCTTCGTTGCAGGTGCGAATGCTATAACCAGCACGAAGCAGGCGCACTGTTAAATCACAATCTTCGGCCAGAGTGTCTGTCGAAAACCCGCTGATATCCTCAATGGCGGTTTTACGGAATGCACCAATTGCACCCGGTACAACAAGAATGGCATTTACATAATCGAAGGCACGACGATCGAAGTTCTGGCTTGTAGTATATTCTAGTTTTTGCCAATTGGTTAACAGGTTAACAGTGTTTCCAACGCGCACATTCCCTGCAACCGCGCCCACATTTACATCTATAAAAAACGGAATCATTTTGGAAATGGCATCGGGCAACAATAGTGTATCTGCATCGATGCAAACTAAAAATTCACCCGAAGATTTTGATATTCCAAAGTTTAAAGCCGAGGCTTTTCCTCCATTAGGTTTGGTATAAACCCTTACATTGGGATGATTACCATAGGCAGTGTTTACATTAATAAATGTTTGATCCTTCGATCCGTCATCTACAAAAATGATTTCGAAATACGGATAATCACTTTTTAACAAATTCCCGATGGTTCGCGCCGCACTGAGCTCTTCATTATATGCCGGAACAATAACGCTGATTTTAGGAAGAAATTCGGGATTTTGAATATGTTCTTCTTTTTTTGATTTCCGGTGTTGAAGTATAGCCAATACTAAAATACTGATCAAACGAATAATACCTAACACTATGGCAATAATGAAAAAACCGTGCAGAAAATGTTCCCAAAGAAATGTGAGTGAAAAAAAAACATAATCTACCGCTTCGGTATATTTCATTTTGCCTTGTACAACCGGCATAACCTGATCTCTTGTTTTCCCCATCATAGCGGAGATGGTAACAAACTGATACCCTTTTTTAAGGTAGTAGTCTATTATGGTTGGCAATGCTTTCACCGTTTGAGAACGTTCGCCACCGGCATCGTGAAGTAATAATATGTTTCCTTCTGTTTGCTCTGCTGTGGCGCGCGCGACAATGGTGTCGGCTGTAATGCCTTCCTTCCAGTCGTTAGGGTCGATTGATGAGGCTATAGTCAAATACCCTTCTTCTTCGGCTGTGGCTAAAGGGCGTATTTGGAAAATAGTTTGTGGTTCGGAATCAGTATTATATGGAGGTCGGAAAAGCAAAGTTGTATGATCCAGAATACTTTCAAGTAATATACGTGTTGAACGTAATTCGATCCGTTCCCGGTCATCGGACGAAATTTCGAGGTTTGGATGAGTAAAAGTGTGGTTGCCAATTTCGTGACCTTCCTTATACATCCGCCTGATAATGGGAATATTTCGTTCAATATTTAATCCGGTAACGAAAAAGGTAGCCGGCACTTTTTTTTCTTTAAGAATGTCCAGAATATTAGGGGTATATTCTGCGTCCGGACCATCATCGAAGGTTATTGCAATCCTTTTACCGGATGTTTCCCCAAATCGTTTAATTAGGTAGGCCGATGGTAGATTTTGATATTGCTCATTTGAAATGATTTGACCGGCGGTATCAACCGTTAAAATTACTGATCCTGGTTCGGGCTCACTAATTACATCGAGTATTTCGCCTTTTCCATCGAAATTGACCGAATACATCGACTTAATATTATCAAGTGTTTTGTAATCGAATGGATGCTCTGTTAAAGAATCAATGGATAGACGCTTATTATAAAAGCTCCAGATACGATAATCTTCACATCCCAAATACCAAAGGGCTACTCCTGATATATTATTATCCTCTGATGTGCGAATGGCGTTGTAAATTCCAATAGCATCGTTACAGTGAGCTTCGCATGGATTGTTTTTTTCATCATTGTATTCGATATATAAATCCGAGTGGCCTTCGTTAAAATTAACTTTAGCTTTGTATTCATTTGCCAGTGAAATAAACTGTTCGTACGAAACATCAGTCCCATTTGAGCCAGCTTTCCAATTATATCCATAACCGGCTAAACAAAGTATAATTTTCTCACGTGAAACTGCTTTCATCGCAGTCTCTAACGATTTCTCAATATATTCAACTGAAACAACACAACCAGGTTCACTTTCAGGATAATGTTCGTCATAAGCCATTAAAAAAACAAAATCATAGAATTGTGATGTTCGTTTTAAATTGAGGCTTTTGTCAAACGGATTAATATCAATGGTAATTAAATATCCTGCCGGATGAAGCGACTGGTAAAGTTCGTCAGAGAAATTCAATAAAAAGGGATATGCTGCAACGGGTAAACTTTCCAGATCGATATTTATTCCCTGAAAATGATATTTGTCTAAAGTCCTTTTAATGTTGGCTATAAGTTTAGTTCTGCAATATTTATCTTTTAACAGAATGAACGTAGAATCGCCATTCCACTTTTCATTGAAATTGTTGCTCAACATTGGTATAATGGCGACTTTATTTTGACGAAGTATATTTAATGCTTTTTCGTCGATCTGAATATCTATATTACCTTGTGCATCTTGCTGAAACAACCATTCCGGCAATACCATATTCAGCTTACCAATATTGTTTTGTAACGAATAGATGGAGTTTTTATCCCAATTTACGTAAAAGCCGGCCCGTACCGGAAGATATTCCTTTATGGAACTTGGAATTGTGACAGATGATTTGTAAAAATCTTTTTTGTTTCGGCTCCGAACCCGCTTTAGATGTTGCTCATAGGCTATTAATTCCGAATCAGAAACAGCCTCCTTCAACGTATCAGAATTAACGTTTTGAATTCGTGATTGTTGAAACACTAAATTCTTGGTGTTATAATTCTGCTTATGAAATAACGAAATAAGTATGGAAAATACACCTATACCAATGAATACAATAAAAATCCGAAAAAACCACACGAATCGGTTCCAACGTGTTGAGTTTGGGCTTTGAAATACTTGTTGCATATGATAAAACTTTTTTACGGTTGGGGTAACCAATAATTTTCTGATAAGATAAGCAAAGATAACATTTGTATGGAGTTATCGAAATATCGAAAATCTTTAAATTCAAAATCGGCAATGAAATCCCAACAATCGTCAACCCATTCCTGGTTTTCTTTGTTTACCATTGCGCCAATGGCAAACGGACAAACAAATGATGGAACCGCATAATTTTTACCATTAAGTCGCTCTCCGTTTAAATGATAACCTGTGCTAATTTTATCAGCATTATTAACGGTTTCTTCTTGAATCCAATCATTTAAAGGGTCTAACAGTTTTTTTGCCCTTGAATCGCCAAAAATCAAATAATCAATGGCCACACGAAAGGGCACGCGGCATGCATTGTAATAATATTCGCCGTCGTGTTTCGATTCTAAATAATTTGGTTTCGAGGGTAAATATTTGCCCTTCTTATAAACAATAAAATCGGGTATTAAACCTGCCTTAGGGCTATATTTAAGTTGCAGTTTTTCAAATATCTCATACGTTTTGTCAATCACTTTTGTCCATTCCTCGTTGGGATAAAACTTGTTAAAAACCCGTAGATGGGAGGGCATAAAATCAGACGATCGTATGTCGTTGTAGTCTTCGTCGCCTAAAACATTAGCGTCGCTCAGTAAAATGGTGTGATTTTTATAATTTATTACGTGCTTAAGAATGGCCGACAGATTTTTTAGCGCTTCATTACGGTAATTTATTTCGCCTGTGCTGCCCCATTGGTTGTCGGCCATTAACAATGACAGGGTGATATCCAGATCACCATCGGCGGCTGATGAATTATTTTCGTTATGTGTATTTGTAATGCACCCTTTAAGAATGCTCCATGACATGATGTATGGACTTTTATTGCTGGGATGAGCCCTTGAAAATTTATACATTCCGTCGAAAATATGTTTAGCATCTTTTTCATATCCAGCCATTAAAACCATAATCTGCATACCATAGCCCTGTCCTTCGGAAACACAAATTGTTGAGCCACGTCCCTTCACATTTTCTTCGTTGTTTAAAACGTAATATTGTTTCGGGTCGGCACAATCGTTACGGAGATATGCTTTTTTCCATAAGTTATAGAACAACATAGCCGCCTTATTTAATTCTATTTGCGAATGATTTTTTGGGTTTATTGATCCCTCGAAATAGTTTTTGTTTTGAGGAAAAGGATAATTTAAATTTTGTGAATACATGCTGTTTATATTGATAATATTGAACAGAATTATACAAATAATTACTTTACTCATGCCATTATTTTTTCTTAAAGATTCAGGCTAAGTTAAGCATTTGATTCTGTTTTTTTAACGTTGTACGCTTGTAATTAGTTCTTAGGTGTCTGTAATGAGGTCTTGTACGCGTGTAATTGGCTCTTGGGAGCGTGTAATTGGCTCTTGGGTGCATGTAATGAGGTTGTGGGAGCGTGTAATTGGTTCTTAGGTGCATGTAATGAGGTCTTAGGTGTATGTAATGACGTCTTAGGAGCGTGTAATTGACTCTTAGGTGTATGTAATGAGGTCGTGGCGGTGTGTAAACCCAGATTGGGCATTACTGACAAAAAACAAAACACTACGCAGCTTGCATATTTTTTCAAGGCTGCCGATTTGTCTTTGGATAATATTGATACGGTAATTGAAATAATTCGGAGTACTCAACCTAATTTTTATAACGGTTATAAATCGGTTCGGAAAATTATTGAGACTGGAACGGGATCTCTGGCCGTGAAAGGTTTTGTTACCGATACGGCAAGTGGCGAACCAATTAAAGGGGTGAATCTGTCGTTTATGCCGGATGGTATTGGAAGTAAGGCAGCAATTGCTAAAGCCAGCGGAAATATTGTTAAAAAAACTGCTGATAAAGGCGGATTTAACATTAAAACATTGCCACAGGGTATGTATACGGTAACCATTTCGAAAAACGGTTATGCGAATCAAGTTGAAACCATGCTGTTTCGGATGGCGAATTGAGTGTGTTAAATATAAAATTATCAAAGAACTAAAATGAAGCCCCGCGAAAGCGGGGTTTTTGGGTTTTATACATCTTCTTTACCGGTTGCCGCATATTCCTGACTTTTTTAACGCATCGATAATGCTGCGTCTTTCTATATGATAAGTATTCGGGTTTCACCTTTTTTTGAGTTCGCTTTATGCAGAATAAAACGCGGTTTTTATTGAGTGACGGAGAAATAGAGTAGCTGCTCATTATTTTTTTGATTTCTTAATTTTGGTTTCAAGCTGTTTTAGCTCTTCTATTTCCTGTTTATCGGTGCTTTGTGCTTCCTGAATTTTTCGGTTTGCATCAAATTTATCGTATAGTAGTTCAACTTTTTTCTCCATTTGCGAGTTGCTCACGCTTCCTTTGTGTTTTAGAACTTGCTTGTCATTTAGCTCTATAATTTTATCGATGTTTTGTTGCCAAAACTGTGTGGTTATATCTTCTCGGTTTTTTGCCCGCAGTTCGGCAGTTTCCAGAAATACTGTTACAAACCGGTTTAAGTTATCAATTTCATCATCGGAAAGGTAATTTTTTGCCATGTAAATATCTTGTTTGCGAACGATAGAGCCTTTCCAACTGGTGAGCGCCATATTGAGTTTGTTATGGTTAGCACGACCAGCAATAAGTTCGGCTGCGGTTTTACCTGTAATGGCATAAAGGATTTTATTTTGCGTTTCGGCATAAAATTGCTGTGAGGCTTTGTCGGTAGCGTCGTAATCGCTACTAAGAGCAAAAAGGTCTTTGACTTTTTGATAGAATAAACAACCAGCTTTTTACGGTATGTGCAACTGTAAAAACAATGCCGGTTAAGGAAATCATAAACCGGCACGAACGCCAGGTACAAAAAAGCAAGAAGATGAAAGCACAGTATAGCAAGGTTAACTGCTTTTACAAAGG
>JANXXY010000264.1 GCA_025350365.1 Bacteroidales bacterium
AGTGTTCTTAATTTGTGAATACCATGTTGTTGTCTTTCCATTAATATCTCCTGTGTTTTTGCTGAAAACTAACTAATAATAAATCTTTTAAAAACATAACTATCGTTGTTAGATAGAAGTAGAAATACTAAAAAAAAGGCCTACACAACGGTAAGCCTTTCACGAAATTAAATAGCGACCATTAGCTTATTCGAGATAGGTATAACCGTAAAGGCCTGATCGATAATTTGATAAAAATTCTTTTCCTTCTTCGGCAGAAATAATGCCCGATTTTACTGATGTTGTAACCCAGGTTTCAACAGTGCGAACCATCTTTTTGGGATTGTACTGAACATACTCCAGCACCTCTGCAACTGTTTCTCCATCAATAATTTGATCTATCTCATAACCGGTATCGTTCACCGAAACGTGAACTGCATTTGTATCGCCAAACAAATTATGCAAATCGCCTAAAATTTCCTGATATGCACCTACCAAAAATACCCCAATGTAATAGGATTCTTTTCCGCGAAGTGTATGAACAGGCAAATAGTACGAGAGATTTTTTGTTGAAATAAAATTATCGATTTTACCATCCGAATCGCAGGTTATATCCTGCAAAGTGGCACACCGGGTAGGTTTTTCATCCAACCGCTGAATGGGCATGATCGGAAAAATCTGGTCGATAGCCCAGGAATCGGGTAACGACTGAAACAACGAGAAGTTGCAAAAGTATTTATCGGAAAGGAGCTTTGGTAACTGCCGCAGTTCATCGGGAACATGTTTGAGTTCCGAAGTCATTTGGTGGATATCGCGTGCAATGGACCAAAATAAACGTTCCATCTGGGCCCTGGTTTTTAGGTCGAGTAACCCAAGACTAAAACGATCAAGCGCTTCTTCGCGAATCTGTTGGGCATCGTGCCATGTTTCGAACATCCGGGGTTGGTTCAACATATCCCAAAGAGAATAAAGTTCACGAACCAACTCATGGTCGGTAGGCTGAATATCTTCGCTTTCTTCCCAGATAGGTAAAGTAGTAGCTTCGAGAACTTCAAAAATAAGAACGGAGTGATGGGCTGTTAATGAACGACCCGACTCGGTGATAATATTTGGGTGAGGAATCTTATTCTTGTCACTCACATCAACCATGGTTGATATGGAGTCGTTTACATATTCCTGGATGGAGTAATTTACACTGCTTTCGCTGTCAGCAGAACGGGAACCATCGTAATCGACACCCAATCCACCGCCTATATCCACAAACTCAACTTTAAATCCTTTCACATGAAGTTGAACATAAAATTGAGAAGCTTCACGCAAGGCGATTTTAATACGACGAATCTTAGTAACCTGACTTCCAATATGGAAATGAACAAGTTTGAGGCAATCTTGCAATTTATTTTTTTCGAGAAAATCCAAAGCTTCGAGTAATTCGCTTGAAGTAAGTCCGAATTTACTAACATCACCACCGGAATCTTCCCACTTCCCACTACCTGAACTCGCAAGTTTTATACGAATTCCTATATTAGGTTTAATCTTTAAACGTTTTGAAATATTGGCAATAAGCTTCAGTTCATTTAATTTCTCTACCACCAGATAAATACGTTTACCCATTTTCTGGGCAAGCAAGGCAAGCTCTATATAATCTTCGTCCTTGTAACCGTTACAAACGATTATTGAATCCAAATCGGTATTGATAGCTATTACAGCATGCAATTCAGGTTTCGAACCGGCTTCCAGACCAATATTAAATTTTTTCCCGTGGGTAACAATTTCTTCCACCACAGGTCGCATTTGGTTTACTTTGATCGGATAGATAATAAAGTTCTGACCTTTATAAGCGTACTCTTCAGCAGCAATTTTAAAACAGCTCGACATTTTCTCAATCCGATTATCAAGAATATCGGGGAATCGAATCAACATGGGCGCTGACACATCGCGAACCTGAAGTTCATCAATCAACTCTTTAAGATCGACCTCAACTCCTTTTTTGTTTGGGGTTACAACTACGTGCCCCTTTTCGTTGATCGAAAAGTAATTCACTCCCCAACCACGAATGTTGTAGAGCTCGGCTGAGTCATCTATCCGCCATTTTCTCATAGAATAAATATTTGTTCTGTTGTATGTTAATCATTAAAAAAACAGTGCGAAAATATGCAATGTAGATGGATAATATATGATTTCGACCTACAAACAATAAATAATTTACAATTACAGAAATTACACCTTAATTATCAATTGTTTAAAAGAGTGTTTTTGGTTCTATTTACCAAACACATATTTTAGCCAGGCTTCAGACATAAGCTCCGCTCCCGCAATAGAAGGGTGAACGCCATCACCGGTCCAATATGTTGGGGGTACAGCTTTTGCAGCTTTAGCAAAAATTTCATGATATGGAATAAAAATAGTCTCAAACTCATCCGCCATCTTTTTTGCTACTATCCGGTATCCATCAAACTCGGGAAACCAGGTTTGGTCGACGGCTTTGCAACCCAGAAGAGCAAATGGCTCACAAATGACCAGTTTAACATTTGGAAGAGCTGCTTTTGTGCGTTTTAAAAGTGCCCTAAAGTCATTCTCGTATATGGCCACAGTACCATCGTATTTTCCGTCATGTTTATGCCAATAATCGTTTACACCAATGAGTATACTTAACACCGAAGGGTTTAAGTCAATACAATCGGTCTGCCATCTTTCAGCAAGTTGGAAAACTTTATTGCCACTGATTCCCTTATTATAAATTTTTAAATCTTTCTCAGCAAATTTTTTCAGAATATTTGCTGCCGCCAAAAAAGCATATCCACTCCCAAGCGCTCTTTGGTTGTTGGCACTTTTTCCCTCTTTGTCTCGTCCGGCATCAGTTATAGAATCGCCTTGAAAAAGTATCACATCTCCCTGTTTTAAAAGTTTCTCTTTAATTTTTGGGACACTCTGATAGTCAAATTCATTAGCCGATAAAATAGATGGAATAGCTGCCATTCCGGCTGTTCCAATAAAGGCATTTCTTAGAAAATTTCTGCGGTTTGATTCCATACTGAGTTTTTAAATTATAAGTAAATATTAGAATAAATTCTCTGAAAAAAGAAATTTTTTTCGTCCTATCACTGCTGTATAATAAAAATCTTACCAAAAGAGGAATTTCAAATGTTGGGTGTATTTTTTTAAATGAGTATCCGG
>JANXXY010000122.1 GCA_025350365.1 Bacteroidales bacterium
CATCGGAAAGCAATCCGCCCCGAATCATCTCGGGATAAGCCTGGTAATAGATAAAACATGGTCTGCGGAAATGAAGCCGGTAAGGAGTGCGTCCGCCATCACTAACGATGTAAAAGCCCAACTCGCCGTTACCACCTTCCACTGATGTATACACCTCGCCTACAGGTGTATTAACCTCTCCCATCACCACCTTAAAATGCCATATCAGGGCTTCCATCTTCCCATAAACTTCTTCTTTAGGAGGAAGCACAATTTCGGGAACATCTACATAATATTTTCCCTCGGGAAGATTTTTCAATGCTTGTTGGATAATTTTTACCGATTCCCACATTTCGGATTGCCGAACGCAAAACCGATCGTACGTATCGCCCTGAGTACCTGTTGGGATAATAAAGTCAAAATCGTTGTATGATGAATATGGGTTCATAATCCGTACATCGTAATCGACGCCTGCTGCGCGTAAATTGGGACCGGTAAATCCATATGCCAGTGCTCTATCGCCTGCAATTGCACCAACCCCAATGGTACGATCCATAAAAATTCGATTCCGAAGAAGAAGATGCTCAAATTCCAGTAACACTTTTGGGAATCCGTCAAGAAAGGCATTTATTTTACTGATAAGCGATGGAGAAAAATCGTTCTCGAATCCGCCCAATCTGCCAATATTAGTCGTTAAACGCGCTCCGCAAATTTCTTCGAATAATTCATAGATAACTTCACGTTGTTGCATCACATAAAGAAATCCTGTCAAAGCGCCTGTATCAACACCTATAACGCTGTTACAGATAAGATGATCGGCTATCCGGCTCAATTCCATGATGATCACACGCATGTAATCAATTCGTTTGGTAGTTTCAACGCCAAAAAGCTTTTCAACAGCAAGCTGATATCCAATATTATTAATAGGAGACGAGCAATAATTCAAGCGATCGGTAAGTGGAGTAATCTGATACCATGTACGTTGCTCAGCAATTTTTTCAAAAGCCCGGTGAATATAACCCACTGTTTGCTCGGAATCAATCACAATTTCGCCATCCATGGTTAGGATATTTTGAAAAATACCATGAGTAGCCGGATGGGTTGGACCAAGGTTAAGAGTCGTATAGTTTCTCACTATCGCTTCCTGTTCAGCACTTAATTTTGAAGCTTCTGCCATTTTTTAATTTTAATGGAAATTAGCATTGCGGGGTTGTGACCCCTATCACCTAACTTTCAACTTTCAACTCAATAATTTATCTTCCAAAAAATCGATCGTCTTTATCGTGACGGGTTGGGTCTTCCAAAGGATATTCCTTTCGCATTGGGAAATAATCAAGATAATCTACATTTAATATTCGTTTCAAATTAGGGTGACCATCAAATATAATTCCATAAAAATCGAATGTTTCCCGTTCCATCCAGTTTGCAGCCGGGAACAAACCAGTAGCGCTTGTTACATTCGGATGATTGCCGGAAAGAAATGTTTTCAGCCGGATACGAATGTTATCGACGAAATTATGCATATGATAAACCACCCCTAGAGGTAATTCCTCATTGGGGTAATGGATGCCGCATAAATCAGTTAGAAAATTAAATGCTAACTGTTCCTTTAGAAATTGTATTACAGGTATAATCGAAACCGAATTAATAGTAAGAGTAATCATTTCGCCGGTTCGCTCTGTTTTAAAAATAGCTCCTCCGAAACCTGACGTTATTTTTTCTATGATTTCATTATTATCCATTTAACTACCTTTAATTGTTGTCATTCCAAACCGTTCCAACATGGCTTTATATTCGGGTGAATATCTCTTTCGGAGACTTTCATTTTTTACCAGTTCCTGAATTTTCATAAAGCCATCCAGAATCTGCTCCGGACGGGGTGGGCATCCGGGTACGTATACATCCACAGGAACTATCCGATCAATTCCCTGCAAAACACTATATGTATCGAAAATTCCACCGCTCGCTGCACAAGCGCCAACAGCAATCACCCATCGGGGCTCAGCCATTTGTTCGTAAACCTGTTCAACAATGGGAGCCATTTTTTTGGCAATCGTTCCCATTACCATCAGTAAATCGGCTTGCCTTGGAGAATAGCTTAACCGTTCAGCCCCAAATCTACCTAAATCGTAATGAGACGCCACCGTGGCCATAAACTCAATTCCACAGCAGGAAGTCGCAAATGGCAATGGCCAGATGGAATTGGATCTTGCCAATCCTATTACTTTATCGAAAGCAGTAGCAAATAACCCGGGTGACGAAAAACCTTCGGGCGGAGCTACTTTTGTATATGTTGTCATACTAATAAAAGTATTAAGCCGTAAGACTAAAAAATTAGTACTGAATATTAAATGCAAAGTACTATAAAAGAACCAATTAAAGCAGTTATAGACATTAACACATCAATTTCCCTTTTCGGGAGATTTTGGAGGTGTATTCCAATCTAAAGCACCTTTCTTTAATATATAATAAAACCCCACCAGAAAAATGCCTATAAAAAGCATCATTTCGGCAAACATGGTGAAACGGTCAGCAGTAAATGATTTGAAATTAATGGCCCAGGGATAGAAGAATATTACCTCCACATCGAAGAGAACAAAAAGGATAGCAATTAAAAAGTACTTAACCGAAAATGGAAACCGGGCATTACCTTGTATTTCAATTCCGCATTCAAAGTTATCTTCCTTTCGAATGGTACGTATCCGTCGGCGCTTTCCTCCAATGGTATGTGTAACTATCATTACTGCTACCACGAAAGCCAGAGCAACACCAAGTTGTAACACAACCGGAAAAAAATCTTGCTGTACAAAAACCTTCTCCATCAATACTTATTTTTATTCCCCGAAATTAGGGGAATTTGTCTTCTGTTATTCAAAAAACAGTAATTATTTTATTTATATCAAAACAACCTGAATTCGTATTAGTTTACTCGTAAAAGAACCATTAAGGTATGAATAATAAAAAGAATTTCAAAAAAGGTCGCAAATTTTGAAAGTCTTATCTATTACTATGGTTTCTTTTTGTCGTTTTAATGAACAGCATTCGATATACAATCCATGTTGAAAAATCACATAATAATGATTGTCAACAATCTGGTTGAGAAAATTTTCTTTTTCGCAGACGGTTAGTTCAGGAATAATATCGTAAACCATATTCACATGAGGGTCGAGGTGAGCTGATGAGGGAAATAAATCGGCTCCAAATAGAAAAGTTTTATCCTTCATCCTTATCACAGGGATAATTTGGCCGGCTGTGTGCCCGTGTACCAATTGAAATAGCACACCCGGTAAATATCCACCTTCCTCCTGAATAAAATTTATTTTGTAATTATCCTTCAGCGCAGCAATAGTTGCTGAGTGAAACGAATCTATCTCCTTATCTTTTGGATTAAGAGCAGTATCCCATTGCTGCTGCGAAATCCAAAGCGTGGCATTCGGGAATGTTGAAACAACCGAATCTCCTTCCGTGGACAAGCAACCGCCGCAATGATCGAAATGCAGATGAGTGAGGATAATATCATCAATATCAGCCGGCTTCAAACCAAATTCAGAAAATTGTTTCTCGAGAGAAAAGCCGCCGTTCAGATGAAACTGAGCCAGGAATTCGTTGGATGGCATATTCCCAAAACCTGTATCGATGAGTATTTTTCTGCCACCCTTTTCGAACAAAACTGAACGTAAAGCCCAGTTGGTAAGCTTCCCATCCTTGCTAGGATAGTACTTGTGCCAATCTTTTTTGGTAATCATTTCTTCACCGCACACCTTAAAGTTTTCGAAACGAATGGGATATATCTTTTGGTTCAATTGCATGATTCATTTTTGTACCTCCTGCGAAGGTATATTTTTTATTCAATGCATTTAGTTTATATTTTACCTAAAGGATACCGGAGTATCTTCGAAATTTTCTAAATATCAACTGAATCGTAAATCACCAGTTTTGACCAAAGATCTTTATATGTTCTGAATTTATCGTGAACCGGATGAGACTGATAACTATCGTGATCAGCTTTATCTTTAAAGGTTAACATTAACGAATAGGTGTATGTACTATCCACTATTTCGCGACGGGTGGATGCAGGAGTGCCAATGTGTTTTATTCTGATGGTTTCAATGGTGACCAACTCATGCACAGCATCCTCAAACTTTTTTCGTACTTCAGGATTTTCTGCATCCTTTAGCCAAAAGAAAACATGATGGATAAAAGTTTTTTCATCAATACCCGTATTTGCCATAATTGGGGAGGAGATGCTTATCAATCCCAAAGATGCTAAAAACTTAATCGATTTATCAAAGAATTTTCTTCTGCTAACTATTTTCATGATCAGACTTTTTATAATTATTTCTTTTGAGAAAGGCAAAAGCAAAAAAAAGAACCAAGAGACTCCAATTACATGATTCTATTATTTATATCAAAAATATCAAATAAAATTTATTTTACATTTGATATTTGTAAAAATGTCAAAAATCATCGATTGAATAAAAATCTTTTACTACTTTGGACTCAAATAAACCATTTAAAAATTATATAACAACAAATATGAAAACTGATAAATTTTCGTCTATTCCAGCTCTATTGATTGTATTGATTTTGATTTTTTCAGGCTGTTCGGCCACCAAAAAAACTGCCGGTGCAGGTGTTGAAGGAACCTGGGAATATGCTATAACAGGGGCTCCTCAAGGCGATGTGCATGGGAATATGATGATTACAAAAGTCTCAAATGTTTACAAAGGAACGTTAAACTTGCCAGATGGCACTCAAACTGATATCTCGAATTTGGCCATTGTTAAAAAAGTTTTGACGGGTAAATTTGAATTCTCTAATATGACTATCGATATGACAGGAACATTTGAGACAGATAAATACACAGGAACCGTTTCCTCCCAGGGTTATTCGTTTCCAATGACTGCCACAAAAAAGAAGTAAAAAAATCGTTGATCGGAGAAGGAAAATCGAACTCCGATCAACGATTCAGAATTTATAAGATAATCCCACCCCAAGTACCTCCTTAAACTGCGTTTTGGCTATCACATTCTGGTCGTATATAAGGCTCGTCATGATGGTGGTGGTAAGAAGTTTCCCTGCTTTGATATTTACCATTATCTCCCAAATCACATCAATGTTTTTCCGATTGGCTTTATCTTTATCAGTATAGTTGTTAAATAATACCAACTTAGAAGAGGCATTCACATTCTTTACAATGTCCTTCTGAATACGGGTACTTAAACTAGCGCCAAACTCAGTGCGGATTTTTTTACCATTTTTAATAACTTCACCATTTTCTAACACCGCAGGTTCAACCCCAAAAGCTCCTTTATCGGCCAGATTTTGGCGTGAAATAAAAGTGAATTTTCCGGTAGCGGGAGATATGTAAAGTGAAAAGAAATCGACAGGTTTATAATCCATACCTATACTGATGGACAGATAGCCCGGTGCCATAAATTGTGATACCTGTATTTGAGTGGTGTCGTTAGGATAAGTATAGCCCATATCAAACTGACTCCGGAAATTGACTTGAGCACTATAAAAAACCTTTCCAAAAGCCTGGTAACCGAACATAGAGTTGAGTTCAATCTTGTCTTCGTTTTTTCGAAAATTCCGTTTTCCGTTTTTTAGTAACCCATAACCCACATCGATCGTATTGTCCCATATAACTTTGCCCTTTTTAAAATTCCCGAAAAGGTTTAAAATAGCGGTACTTGACAATGCATCTTCTCCACCGGCTGCCCAATTTGTAATTTTAACCTGGTTAAATGTAAGAAGAGAAAATCCGCCATACTTAAAATGCTTGATGGAATCGATTTTTTGAATTTTTAATGGTTCGATGTAACCTCCTTTAGCTGAGGTAAAAATGAAAGTAAAAACGATTATTGATATTAGTATTTGCCTCATGATAGTATTTTAATTCTATAACTCAAAATTCGTATAAATAATGTGTATCGTTTATTTGTTTTTGATTAAATCTCTAATTTCAGTAAGCAGCAGTTCTTCTTTAGTGGGGGCAGGAGGGGTCACCTGCTGTTCATCCTTGTTGCGATTGATCCGGTTAATGGCTTTGATGAGCATGAAAATTGCAAAAGCAATGATTAAAAAATCGAAAACAACCTGAATAAAATTTCCGAAATTTATGGAAATGGCTTGTTTGGTTACTTTTCCCGTTGCGTCAATCACCGCATCTTTCATTGTAAATTTGATCTCCGTAAAGTTTATCCCGCCAACAAGCAGACCAATGGGCGGCATAATAATATCGGCTACAAATGATGTAACAATTTTCCCAAAAGCGCTACCAATAATAATACCCACAGCAAGGTCAACAACGTTGCCTTTCGTGGCAAATTCTTTAAATTCTTTAAAAATTGACATCGTTCAATATTTTTAGGTTGTTTTTATTAATGAACAGCTAATTCTAATTTAGGTTCAAACTTTGCAAGGTATAGCAAAGTATCAAACTTTTAATCGTTTACCTGCAATATGCCCTGCAATAAAAAGTACCAGCAGAATAAGAGATTTATCAATTTTTACAAAAAAAACAATCATTTTTAAAGGCACACGTATTCCGGCAAAGTCACGCAATACTACAAGAGCAATTCCTACCAGTAAAGCGGCAAAAGCCACATAAACAAATAACAGAGAATAATGCAAACGGTTGGTTACGGCCAGAAGAAGACAGAAATTTAGCAGAATATTAACGCCGTAAGATGTGAATTTTACTAAAACAGTCCACCATTGCGCAGGCATCAACGTTCCTCCACTGTTTAAGTTCAGCAATATTTGGTTTACATCCTCAAACCGGAAAATAAAGAATGCCAATAGCGGAACCAGAAACGCAATAGCCACATATCTTTTTAATCGGATGAACGTTGGACTGGTTTTGTCCCGAACTTCGAACTCCATACAGAAAAAATTAATAATAGTATGCCGTAAAGTATAAAATTAAAAACATACTTATGATTGATATCGAACGATTTTTGATGCTGGATTATCAGTGCCGCGAGCGCTGAAACACGAATGGAATTGAGCAGAAAAACAAGTCCCACGCCCACTAACACCATCCAACCTTTGTGATACCATGCAGCGCGGTAAGCAAGGATGATACATGCAAACACACCCATCACGTCCAACCCATTGCAAGGAATACCCACATGCACACAATCGTGGCCATTTACATAAAGATCGAACTGATTCACCGCTACTGACGGATAAAACCAACTAAGCATCCATTGACTTACATCAAGCAGCCGATAAATAACCCAATTATGCATGCTCGTCGTTACCAAATAATTGTACACCAACTGATCCCAAATCAGAAAAAATAGAAATCCTTTGATAAGAAAAATAGCCAAAGGGTTGCGGAGAATAGATATGAGATGCTGTTTACCCATAAAATTAGGAACATAAATTAACGATTAGATAAAGCCCCTGCTTTTGTTCTTTAAAATTATCGGGATATTTTTTTGCTTTCATTGATAGTTCGAAAGCCTTATCTGACAGCGAAATTAGAATGTAATTATCAAGCATGTGTTTCATTAAATCAAATTCCAGGAATCGACGGAAACCTCA
>JANXXY010000277.1 GCA_025350365.1 Bacteroidales bacterium
TTTTACGTATTGACTCCCGATATGTAAAGGATCAGGCTTTTATTATCAATGTATATCTGCCTTCAACGTATGGCGATACCACCAAGACTTTTCCGGTGATTTATCTTTTGGATGCTGATCGCTCTTTCGGTATGTCGATGGATATTGTTGAGTGGCTTGGCTATGGTAAAGATATTGGAGATGTGATAGTTGTAGGTATTGGGTATGGTGGAACTACCGAAAGATGGTGGAATCTCCGGGCTCGCGATTTCACTCCAACCCGCGATAGGGAAAAAAAGATGGGTGATTGGTCTGAAACAGGCGGGGCTCGTAATTTTCAAATGTTTCTCGAAAAAGAATTATTTACAACCATTGAAAGCCGTTTTCCAACAAAACCAGACCAACGGGCACTTTTTGGTTTTGATTTGGGAGGATTATTTGGCGCATTTATACTGCTCACCAAACCTGAACTATTTCAAAATTATGTTTTGATTTCTCCTACGCTATCTTGGGAAAACAGGTATATTTTCAATCTCGAGAAAAAATACTTTAGCCGTAATAAAGAATTAAATGCCAATGTTTTTGTAATGATGGGAGGGCTTGATTCTAAAGAAAATTACCTTGTTCCCGGGAGTGAATTCGTTGAAACTCTTCGTAACCGCGATTATAAGGGGTTTAAAATGTATACACATCGCTATGATAATGATACACACTTTTCTGTATTTCCCGTTGCCCTTGCAGATGGCATTAAGGCCATTTATAAGCTACAGTGATTTATGGTATCATTTAGCTGATCAAATTTTCTACAACCCAAAACCTAATTTCTGTTAACCTGATGATAGAATATTTTATATCACCAGTTCGGTAATTTTTAAACTTCTGCATTTTTATAAAATGTAATACATAGAAATACATTGAAATACATAGAAATAAAGAAATATTTCAATATATCTAAGTAATTCATTTTAAGAATATTGCTGAAAATTTACCGAAGTGTTGTTATATAGCATTTATAACTAATTATTGTTGTTTAACATAGAAATATTTTTCTGTTTCCTGCAAATATTATTATATAGAAGCCCTTGTTTATTGAAACTTTATCAATACATTTGTCAAATACTGATAAAGATCATGATTTATAATTCTATCCTTCTTTCTATTTATTTCATTAGCCTGCTTATTCTAAGATGCTAGAGAGAATGGTATGTTTTATATAGAAAATATGTAAGAGCCATTCTCAACAAAGAGTGGCTTTTTTTAGTTTATATAAGAATTATTTAAAAAGAAAAACTAGTCATGGAAGAAAAACTGTATATTTTCGACACAACGCTCCGAGACGGCGAACAAGTTCCGGGCTGTCAATTGAATACCGTTGAAAAAATTGAAGTTGCCCGCGCCCTCGAAGAACTAGGTGTCGACATTATTGAGGCAGGCTTCCCAATTTCAAGTCCCGGGGATTTTAATTCCATCGTTGAAATTTCTAAAGCTATTACCCGCCCAACCATTTGCGCACTTACTCGTGCAGTTGAAAAAGATATCGATGTTGCTGCCGATTCCCTAAAATATGCGAAAAACAAACGCATTCATACAGGTATCGGAACATCTTTTTACCACATCACTTATAAGCTAAAATCCAATCAGGAAGAAATTATTGAAAGAGCTATTGCTGCGGTAAAATATGCAAAAAAATATGTGGAAGATGTTGAATTTTATGCAGAAGATGCTGGTCGTACTGAAAACGAATATCTGGCTCGTGTTATTGAAGCAGTGATCGGGGCAGGCGCTACTGTGGTAAATATTCCTGATACCACCGGGTATTGCTTGCCACATGTTTATGGTGAGAAAATTAAATTTTTGAAAGAAAACGTAAAAAATATTCATAAAGCCATTATTTCCACCCATTGCCATAATGATTTAGGCATGGCAACAGCAAACTCCATGGCGGGGATATTAAATGGTGCCCGCCAGGTGGAAGTTACCATGAACGGTATCGGTGAAAGAGCCGGAAATACTGCATTGGAAGAAGTTGTAATGATTATAAAAAGTCATAAGGATATTCTTTTGAATACCAGCATCAATTCGAAAAATATTTTTAAAACAAGCCGATTGGTTTCTACTTTTATGAGGATGCCTATACAACCAAACAAGGCAATTGTTGGTCGTAATGCTTTTGCTCATTCTTCGGGAATTCATCAGGATGGCGTGTTAAAAAATCGCGAAAGCTACGAGATAATTGATCCAAACGAGGTTGGAATCAGTGAATCGTCTATCGTTTTAACTGCCAGAAGCGGTAGAGCCGCCTTAAGCCACCACTTGCAAAGGCTTGGTTTCACTCTCACAACTGAGGAACTAAACGACGCATATAATAAATTTCTTTTGCTTGCCGACCGTAAAAAAGACATTAACGATGACGATTTATATGTTATTGTTGGTGTTGGAAGAGCCGAACAATCGCGCACGCTAAAGTTAAAATACCTTAATGTTGCGTGTGGAAAGTCAGCTATACCCATGGCTACAGTTCAATTAATTATTGAAGGTGAAGTATGTACAGCCACTGCTTCAGGTTCGGGCCCTGTAGATGCTTCGTTTAATGCGGTTCGTCAATTGATTACTAAAAAAGTAGCGTTAGAGGAGTACCTGGTTCAAACGGTTACACGTGGTAGCGATGATGTTGGTAAAGTGCATGTTCAGGTCGAAAACAAAGGGAATATTTATTATGGTTTCTCGGCCAATACTGATATTGTAACAGCCTCGGTGGAAGCATATATCGATGCAATCTCCAAAATACACTAGTAAACTGATATTCAAAAAATAACAGAAAATTAAATACGATGAGTAATAAAACTTTATTTGATAAAATTTGGGATAGCCACGTTGTTGCTGAAGTTGAGGGCGGTCCATCGGTGCTGTATATTGACCGCCACCTGATACACGAAGTAACTAGCCCGCAAGCATTTGCCGGTCTTGACAAACGAGGAATAAAAGTAGCTCGTCCCAAACAAACGTTTGCTACACCTGACCATAACGTTCCTACAAAAGATCAGCACCTTACCATTCGCGATGCACTGTCGCGTTCGCAGATTGAAAAGCTTACCGAGAACTGCAATCGACACGGAGTTACGCTTTATGGGTTAAACCATCCCTGGCAGGGCGTTGTACATGTTGTTGGTCCGGAGCTTGGAATAACACTGCCCGGTATGACCATGGTTTGTGGCGACAGTCATACATCAACCCATGGAGCATTTGGTTCAGTTGCTTTTGGAGTAGGAACCAGCGAAGTTGAAATGGTTTTGGCAACTCAATGCATTATGCAGCCAAAACCCAAAAAGATGCTCATAGAAATCAATGGAAAGCTAGGTAAAGGTGTAACATCCAAAGATATTGTTCTTTACATTATTTCGAAGATAACGGCTTCAGGAGGTACCGGTTATTTTATTGAATACTCCGGTTCTGCGATCAGCAATCTGAGTATGGAATCCCGCATGACCATTTGCAATATGAGTATTGAGTCCGGTGCCCGTGGAGGTTTAATTGCACCAGATGATATTACGTTCAATTATGTGAAAGGACGTGAATTTGCTCCGAAAGGAGCTGAATGGGACAAGGCCGTAGCAAACTGGAAAACCTTGAAAACCGATGAAGGCGCCGTGTTTGATAAAGTTATCCGCTTTGAAGCAGAGGACATCGAACCGATGATTACTTATGGTACAAATCCGGGAATGGGTTGCAAAATTAATGCCGTATTACCAGATGGTAGCGAATTGACTGACAATGATAAAAATACTTTTCTTAAATCGTTCACCTATATGGGCATAGAACCAGGCACTAAAATGCTTGGACGCAAGGTAGATTATGTTTTTGTTGGAAGTTGCACCAATGGACGAATCGAAGACTTTAGAGCTTTTACTGAATTTGTTAAAGGCAGAAAGAAAGCTAAAGATGTTATAGTTTGGCTCGTACCAGGATCAAAGCAGGTTGAAAAACAATGCCAGCAAGAAGGAATAGTTAAACTTTTGGCAGATTCAGGTTTTGAACTTCGTCAACCGGGATGCTCAGCATGTTTGGCCATGAACGACGACAAAATACCCGAAGGTAAATATGCCGTGGCAACATCGAACCGAAACTTCGAAGGTCGTCAGGGACCGGGGTCGCGCACTTTCCTGGCAAGCCCAATCACTGCGGCTGCGGCAGCGCTGACCGGAGTTATTACAGATCCTAGAGAACTCATGTAATTGACGATTTTAGATTGACGATTTTAGATTTTTAACGAGATATATCTTTAATCTTCAATATAAAATTCAAAATATAAGATCTAAAATTCAATAATGTACTTGATGATTGGCGAATAAGAATTTTCAGAACAGCAATCTAAAATCGTCAATCTAAAATCTAAAATTCAAAAAATGACAACCGAAAAATTTGTAACAATAGAATCATCTGCTATACCACTTGCAATTGAAAACGTGGATACCGACCAAATAATTCCGGCCCGGTTTCTGAAAGCTACAACTCGTGACGGTTTTGGAGAAAACCTATTTCGCGACTGGCGTTATGACAAAAACAATAAAAAAATTGACAGTTTTGTATTAAACAAACCGATATATGCAGGCAAAATACTTGTTGGCGGCAAAAATTTCGGCAGTGGATCAAGCCGCGAACATGCAGCATGGGCAATTGCCGATTATGGTTTCAAAGTAGTGGTATCCAGCTTTTTTGCTGATATTTTCAAAAACAATACATTAAATAACGGATTACTTCCGGTTCAGGTCACTGAAGATTTTTTGAAAAAGATTTTTCAAGCTATTGATAAAGATGCACATACCAAGCTTCATGTCGATTTGGTGAATCAAACCATTACAATTCTGGCAACATCAGAATCGGAAAAATTTGACATCAATCCATATAAAAAGACCTGTTTAATAAATGGGTATGACGACATTGATTATTTATTCAATATGAAAGATAAAATAGAAGCTTTTGAAAAAAGAGCCTGATAAGAACCAAGTATCAAGAACCAAGAATCGAGATTTTCCTTTCTTGGCTCTTGGTTTTTAGTTCTTTAATTGTAATATCTGAGATGATGAGAATTGAGATAATGGATACCACACTTCGCGATGGCGAACAAACATCGGGAGTGTCGTTTACAGCAAGCGAAAAACTGAGTATTACCAAAATGTTGCTTGAGGAGGTTAAGATCGACCGAATCGAAGTTGCATCCGCCAAAGTTAGCGAAGGTGAATTTAAAACCGTAAAGCGAATTTCCGATTGGGCTGCCAAGCATAATTTTATCGATAAAATTGAAGTCCTCGGTTTTATTGATGGAACACAATCCATTGACTGGATCGTTGGATCGGGCGCAAAAGTGGTGAACATGCTGTGCAAAGGTTCTATGAAGCATCTGAAAGGACAGCTTCGTAAGACACCCGAAGAACATATTGCTGATATTACGACCGCTCTTGGATATGCGCAAAGTAAAAACCTGCAAGCCAATATTTATTTAGAAGACTGGAGCAATGGCATGCGTAATTCCCAGGATTACGTTTTTATTTTGTTGGATGCTCTAACAAAACTGCCTTTCAAGAGGCTAATGTTGCCCGACACGTTGGGTATTTTAAATCCTGAAGAAACTCACAAATTTTGTAAAATGGTGGTTGACAGGTACCCTGGCATCCACTTCGACTTTCATGCGCATAACGATTACGATTTGGCAACAGCTAATGTGCTGGCTGCTATATCAACCGGAATAAAGGGAATACATACCACTGTAAACGGGCTTGGCGAACGTGCCGGAAATGCACCACTTTCAAGTGCCATAGCTGTTCTTAAAGATCATACCGATTTAGAATTTGGCGTTCTTGAAGAAAAGATTACCATGGTGAGCCGAATAGTAGAATCATTTTCGGGAATACGAATTCCATCCAATAAACCAATTATTGGCGAAAATGTCTTTACCCAAACATGCGGCATTCATGCCGACGGTGATAATAAGGATAAACTGTATTTCAATGATTTGCTTCCTGAGCGTTTCGGACGTGTACGTAAATATGCACTTGGCAAAACAGCGGGGAAATCAAACATCATGCAAAACCTCAAAGAATTGGGAATAGAGCTTGATGCAGAAGCGATGAAAAAAGTAACCAAACGGGTAATAGAGCTTGGAGATCGCAAGGAAAATGTGACTGCTGATGATCTTCCGTTTATCATTTCCGATGTTTTAAACAGCGAACTTATCGAACAAAAAATTAAGATACATAACTATTCCCTTTCGTTAACCGATGGGTTGAAACCTGTGGCTACATTGAGTATTGAAATAGATAAAAAAGTGTATCAGGAAACAGCGACAGGCGACGGTCAATACGATGCTTTTATGAAGGCTTTACAGCTGATATATAAATCATTAAAAAAGAAATTGCCCAAACTTATCGATTATGTAGTAACAATCCCTCCCGGTGGCAGAACTGATGCATTGGTGGAAACTGTAATAACCTGGGAAAACAGCCGCGAATTCAAAACCCGCGGCCTCGATCCCGACCAGACAATCGCTGCCATCAAAGCCACTGTGAAAATGTTGAATATTAGTGAACATTAGTTGGGGTTTACCCTTTTTCGGCTTAGGCTGTGCCTAAATCCTTTTTATGAGGCAGGCTCAGCCTGCCAGAATATGTTCGACTAAGATAGAACCTTAGCCGAACACACTACCTGAAATGCAGGAACATGAACACACGAATTTTGGTATTTTTTGATTTATCTTCGTGACTTTGTGTTCAGTTTTATTTTTATTTTAAGGAACTTCTTTACAAACAACATATTATAATAATGAAAAAAAACATCGCAGTATTGGCCGGCGACGGCATTGGACCTGAAGTTATAGATCAGGCATTGAAAGTAGTAAAAGTTATTGAGAAGAAATTCAATCACGAATTTACATATACCCATGCTTTGGTGGGTGCTGTCGCTATCGATGCGGTGGGCGATCCATATCCACCCGCCACACATGACATTTGTATGAAATCGGATGCCGTTCTTTTTGGAGCAATTGGACATCCGCGTTTTGATAACGACCCCAAAGCTAAGGTTCGTCCTGAACAAGGCCTGTTACGTATGCGTAAAATGCTTGGATTGTACGCCAACATTCGCCCTATAACCACCTTCAAATCACTCATTCACAAATCACCTCTCAAAACCGAATTGGTTGATGGTGCTGACTTTATTGTTATCCGTGAACTTACCGGCGGAATTTACTTCGGGGAACGCGGTCGCAGCGAGGACGGCAATACAGCCTTTGACACTTGCACATATACCAAAGACGAAGTTATTCGCATCACCAAATTAGCTTTTGAATATGCTCGTAAACGTAATAAAAAGGTAACCGCAGTTGACAAAGCAAATGTATTGGAAACATCGCGGCTTTGGAGAGAAACAATTCAGGAACTTCATAAAGAATACAGTGACATCGAACTCGATTTTATGTTTGTAGACAATGCTGCAATGCAACTGGTTACCTGGCCAAAAAAGTTTGACGTTATGGTTACCGAAAACATGTTTGGCGATATCCTTACCGACGAAGCCAGCGTTATTACCGGTTCGCTCGGTTTATTGCCATCTGCTTCTGTAGGCATTCATACTTCGGTGTTTGAACCAATACATGGTTCGTATCCGCAGGCTGCCGGTAAAAATATTGCCAATCCGGTCGGAACTATTCTTTCGGCTGCTTTAATGTTTGAATATTCACTTGGCATGCCTGAGGCAGGGAAACTCATACGCGACGCCGTAAACGCTTCGATAGATGCAGGTATTGTTACTGTTGATATTGCCGGCGAAGGCAAAGCATCATCTACCAGCGAGGTGGGTGATTGGATTGCTGATTTTGTGAAAAGGTAATGATTCCG
>JANXXY010000282.1 GCA_025350365.1 Bacteroidales bacterium
GTTTGCGGTAAAGCCGCAAACCAACCCCTCCAACTAACCATAAATAGCTGATTGTCATTTCGAACGAAGTGAGAAATTTCAAAGTCAAATTGTTTCTCTGTTACTATTGATAAATTTTATTAACTTTTTAGTGTTCTTATCGTAAGAGTGTAAATATGTCGTAAGAATCAAGTTGTAAAATTTGTACGGAGTAAATAGAACATGAAAATTAAATAACATTTAAAAATGATTAAAAAAGCAATAATTATACTGTTATCCCTTACATTCATTTTATTAAAGGCATCAGGGCAGGAGGAAATCCCTGTCTTAAACAAAAAGATAGTCTCATATGTAAAATCAGTTATTGGAAAACAGATTGATCGTGGTGAATGTTGGGACATTGCCAATCAGGCTCTTACTCAAAATAATGCCAAATGGGATGGTGAATACAAATATGGCGAGCTCTTAAATTTTAAAAAAGATAAAATATTTCCAGGTGATATTATCCAATTTAAGAATGTAAAAGTGACCTATACTGTTGGAAATGCAACTTATAAGGAAACGATGACCCACCATACAGCCATTGTTTACAAGGTGATATCAAAAGACAAATACGAACTGGCTCATCAAAACACAGGCTTTTCAGGAAGAAAAGTTGGCTTAAGCACTTTAGATTTGTCCACAGTGGTAAAAGGAAAAATGTACTTTTACAGACCAATAAGTAATTAACACAAATTTATTATATAGTATATTTTGAGTCATTTAAGTATAATCATTTATTTAAATTATCTTCAAAAAAATTTAATATTTAATGAATTAACTGCCCGATGAGCAGAAAATTCATCAATAATTCTAATTTTGTAATATTAAAAAAAGTATTAAATTTACTTTTGGTAAACTAAGTTACTGCTTGATTCTGTTTAATAAACTAAAAACTTATGTTGTTTAAACTAAAATTGTTTGTATCAACACCCATAATTATTGGTGTTGTGATTTTTTTTGCATCATGTTCTTCTGGCGGAAATAAAAATAATACAAAAGAAATATCGGTCGATTCTGCTGAGTTGGAGCGTGATATTTTTGCCGACATCAGTCATGCTAAACAAATTTTTTATTCGTTGCCCTCTCCGCTCGAATCTGCTATGATGATAAAATCATCCGGCACTCATTTCACTGAAAAGCTTTTAAATCCGCTTTCCAATGTAAACAAGTATACAACCAACCGCAGTATGGCAGTGAGCATGGGCGTTTATCTAACCGATTTAAGCTATGCAAGTTTATTTGATCAGGCCCAGACAACCATAAAATATATGGAAGTTTCCAAAAAAATGGCTGACGGTTTGGGTATCACCGATGCAATTGACAAAACAACGATAGACAGATTAGAAGAAAATATTAATAACCGCGACATTATACTTGATATCATCTCGGAAACATTTATGTCGACTTCTGCATTTTTAAGGGATAATGATCGTCAGCCACTTGCTACCATATCGTTAATTGGAGGATGGATTGAAGGCTTATATCTTGCCACACAGTTAGCAGGCGATGCTCCTCTTAAAGACAATAAAATTGTAGATCGCATTATAGATCAAAAGCTATCCCTTGATATGGTTATTAAACTGATGGATAGTAATAAAGATAATGCAGATATTCAATATATTTCCGTACAGATTAACGAATTAAAAAAAGTGTACGACAAAATAACTATTAAATCAAGTAAAATTCAACCTGTCGTTGATGAAAAAACAAATGTGACAACACTTAAATCCACTTCATCATCGGATGTTACTTCTGAAGTTTTTAACGAACTTAAAGAAACTGTTAAAACTATTAGAAACAACTTTACGCTCTAAAATTTTCGTTATTATGAAAAGGACTTTACCAGTAATTATTTTAGCAGTATTATTTTCCTTCGCAACATCTATAAAAGTTTCATCTCAATGCAAGGGATTTGCCAAACAATTTTGCAAGTTAGAAATTTTACCATATATACACGACGGTAATTACCATGCCGCCATCCTAAGTGAAGGAGAAGAGGCCGAATTATATAAAACCTGTTTCCCTGATCAGGAATACCGTATAGCTGTTTGTGGTTCGGAAGCGCTTCCTCCTGTGGAGTTTAAAGTGATTGATGCAGATAGAAATGTTCTTTTTGATAACAAGGAACACAACATGGTCAAAACATGGGATTTTAAAGTAGAGTCTGCCAAACAACTTAAAATTGTTATTAACGTACCCGCAAAAGATAAGAAAAAAGCGGATGCCGAAATTTCAAGTGGATGCGTGGCCATTATGTTTGGATTTAAAGATAAATAGAAAAACCTGATATTTGATAAGGGGCACATTGTTGCCCCTTTTTTTTTGCAAACAATTTTCCAGTTTCTCCGTATGATTTAGAAAATTCCAAAGCATAGAATGATAATGTACGTATGAAAAAACAAATTTTTAGATTTTTACTGGTCTGTTCTTTAGGTTTTTCAGCTTGCGAACTATTGCCTACAGCAAAGGATAGTTTAAGTAGCGACGATATTGTGAAAGGGCTACGGACAGCGCTTGAAGTTGGAACGGATTCGTCAGTTGATAATATCTTAAAAAAAGGTTATTATAACGATAAAATATTGAAAATTATTTTACCTCCTGAAGCGAAGGTGATAGAGGACAATATTTCATATATTGGTCAATCTGATGTTCTAAAAGTTGTTGGTGTCGATTTAAATAGTTGTTTAAACAATTTTTTGAAATCGATGAATAGAGCTGCAGATAGCGCTTCAAGGCAGGCGAGACCAATTTTAAAAAAATCGATAACAGATCTCAGTATTAATGATGGATTAACCATACTTCAAGGTCAAAACCCTGCAAAGGGAACAACTAAAAGTACAATTGCATTTGATTCGACAGCAGCAACAAACTACTTAATAGCAACAACAAGGGATCCATTGATTATTGCTTATAAACAACCTATTGACAATGAGTTAAATAAAGATTTAGGTCTGGGTTTTTCTGCCAATAATTCCTGGAGTGTGCTTATAACGAATTATAACAAATTGGCAAACGCTGCCGAAATAGCATTGACTGCCGATGCAATATTCCCTTATCTTACAGCATCAGAGAGAGATATTCTTCGAAAATTTACTGTTATAAATCAAATTACTTTGGGAGAATATGTTACCGGTAAGGCTCTGGACGGATTATTTATAAAAGTTGGAGAACAAGAAAGAAACATCCGCCGCAACCCCTGGAAATGGATTACTGACGCTGTTGGTGATATATTGACAAAGGTATTTGGACAAAAGTAATATTGGTACGACACAAGTTGTAAGGCATAATTACGCTACATCTCCTAAGTCTATTAGGTGAAATATTCGATTAGTAAAAGCTAACATTCTCCTGCAACTTGCTTATACCTTTTAAAATAACTTTGATTTCAAAGATTGTCCGGTATACGATTTCTTAAAATTTACAAGGCCTTCAGGCGTTCCTTCAAAAATAAGGTTGCCCCCGGCTTTCCCTCCTTCGGGACCCAAATCAATGATCCAATCAGCGCATTTAATTATTTCCATATTGTGTTCAATAACAATGATGCTATGTCCATTTTCAATTAAGGCCTGAAATGCATCAAGCAATTTCCTGATATCATGAAAATGCAAACCGGTGGTTGGCTCATCAAAAATAAACAAGGTAGGTTCCATACTTTTTTCGTGTGATAGAAACGAAGCCAGCTTAACACGCTGACTTTCTCCCCCACTTAATGTGCTCGACGATTGACCTAATTTTACATATCCTAAGCCAACATCAGCCAATGGTTGAAGCTTCTGTACAATTCGTTTTTCAGTGGTATCTTTTGTAACATTAAAAAATCCAATTGCCTCTTCAACTGTCATTTCTAAAATATCAAAAATATTTTTACCACGATAGCGAATGTCTAACACTTCCTCCTTAAACCTCTTACCATGACAACTTTCGCAAATTAAACGAACATCAGCCATAAATTGCATTTCAACCTTAATCTCCCCTTCACCCTGACATTCTTCGCATCGACCTCCATCAACATTAAATGAAAAATGTGAAGGTTTTAGATTATTCTGCCTGGCCAACGGCAATTCCGAATATAGCTTACGGATTTCATCATATGCCTTGCTGTAGGTAACAGGATTAGAACGGGATGATTTACCAATAGGATTTTGATCGACAAACTCAACGCCCTTTATCATGTGAAGATCGCCCTTTAGAGTATCAAAAGCACCCGTCTTCTCAGTAAACTCATTAAAATGCCTGCTCAAAGAGGCGTATAAAATATTTCTAACCAGGGTTGATTTTCCAGACCCGCTCACTCCAGTAACCACACACAATATATTAAGAGGAAATTTAACGTTTAAGCGCTGTAAATTATTTTCACGGGCACCAATAACCTCAATGCTATTATTCCATTTCCGTCGCTTACCGGGAACTGGTATTTTTTCTTTTCCGGTAAGGTATTGAGCTGTAAGACTTGTTTCTGACTTTATCAAATCCTTATCATCACCCTGAAAAACCACTTCACCACCAAGTCGGCCAGCGAGAGGCCCAATATCAATAATTTGATCGGCAGCCCGAATAATTTCTTCGTCGTGCTCAACAACCAAAACTGAATTGCCCAGTTTCTGTAACTTTCGTAACACTTTAATTAATAGCATTGTATCTCTGGAATGAAGACCAATACTGGGCTCATCAAGAATATATAACGACCCAACTAAACTGCTTCCTAGCGAGGTTGCCAGGTTGATACGCTGTGATTCGCCACCGGAAAGTGTTGAGGAAAGACGGTTTAGGGTTAAATATCCTAAACCTACATTATTCAAAAAATCCAACCTGTTAACTATTTCTATTAAAATCCGGCTTGCAATACTCTCCTGATATTCGGTTAATTTTATAATACGAAAAAACTGATAAAGCTCATCAACCGGCATCAATACCAATTCCTGTATGCTTTTACTGCTAACTTTAACATAGGCTGCATCCTTACGTAACCGGGATCCATTACAATCGGGGCATGTGGTTTTGCCGCTGTAGCGAGCTATCATCACCCTATTTTGTATTTTGTATTTTTTTTCTTCCAAATGGGCAAAAAAGCTATTTATTCCTTCCACTTTCGAATTGCCATTCCATAGCAAATGACGCTGTTCATCAGTAAGTTCAAAATAAGCTCTGTGCAATGGAAAATCGAAATTGATCGCCTGCTTAATAAACTGATCCTTAAAAAAACTCATGCTTTCGCCCTTCCAACAAGCAACTGAACCCTCAAATATCGAAAGATTCTTATCAGGAATAACCAATTCTTCATCTATCCCTATTACTTTTCCATAACCCTCACAACGTTGGCATGCTCCATAGGGACTATTGTATCCAAACATATGCACATTAGGCTCTTCAAATTCAAGCCCATCACACTCAAAGCGATTCGAAAAATGACGAAACTGAAGGTTATTCTCATCCAAAATCCGAATAATGCATTCGCCCTGACCCTCGTTAAAGGCAGTTTGTATGGAATCGGCATATCGGCTTAGTGAATCTTCATCATGGTTTACCCGAAGACGGTCAATAACAAGATTTATTTCAAGGTCACCGGAAAAAGTTTTATATTTCGCCAGCACATCCTCAAGTTTTTGAACTTCACCATTTATCTCAATCCTGGTTGTTCCCTGATTTAGTAACAATTCCAGATACTGATGAAAATTTTTATCATGACTCCTTTTAAACGGACATAGTATTAGAACCGGAACATCATCGATAAATGAAGTTAAATAGTTAACAACATCAGTAACACTATCTTTCTTCACCGTGTCGCCTGAAATAGGGGAATATGTAACTCCAATCCTGGCAAAAAGTAATTTTAAATAATCATAAATTTCCGTAGATGTTCCAACGGTAGACCGGGGATTGCGGGTATTCACTTTTTGTTCGATAGCAATGGCAGGTGGAATACCATCGATAAAATCGACTTCCGGCTTATTTATTCTGCCAAGAAACTGACGGGCATAAGATGAAAGACTTTCCACATATCTGCGCTGCCCCTCAGCATAAATTGTATCAAAGGCTAACGATGATTTTCCAGAACCGCTAAGCCCTGTAATAACAATAAATTTATTTCTGGGTATTGAGATGCTTATATTTTTCAGGTTATTAACCCTGGCTCCTCGCAAAACTATGCATTCCTTATCGTTCGTGGCTTCCAATGGTGTATATTCTTATGATTAACAAAATTTAACAAAAAAGCAAAGGTAATTGTTTTGATAACATATATTTTTTCATTTAATTGCACTCTCAAATTATTTATTAACCATTTAAACCGGAGGACAGCCTACGATATTTCTCTACCCAAGTAATCATTGACATAGGAGGTAGTTATGAAAACGAAAGAGTTGACCGATAATGAACTTGTTTCAAGGTTCATATCTGGCGAAGATGACGCAATAGAAGCAATAATTTGTCGCTACAAAAATAAACTGTTCACGTATATTAATCTGACTGTCAAAAATCAGCATCTCGCTGAAGACATTTTTCAGGATACTTTTGTGAAAGTTATTAAATCCCTTCAGGAAGGCAAGTATCAGGACAATGGCAAACTTTTGTCATGGATTATGCGTATTGCTCATAATCTTATTATTGACCATTTCAGACGTGAAAAGCAAATAAATATGCGTAGCAATGATGATTTTGAAATGGATATTTTCAATTCTCCAAGGTATTCTGAGGCTACAATTGAACAGGAACTCGTAAACAATCAGGTTATGAGCGATGTACGGAAATTGATTGATCAGTTGCCCCCGGATCAAAAAGAAATTATTCTTTTGCGACATTATGGAGGGCTTAGTTTCAAAGAGATAGCAGATCAAACGAATGTATCAATTAATACCGCTCTCGGGAGAATGAGATATGCTATACTGAATATGCGAAAGATGATTGAACAATACAATATTAATTTATCTGTGAGCTAAATAACAACACTTCGGTAAATTTTCAGCAATATTCTTAAACTGATATACTAAGATATATATTGAAATATTTCTTTATTTCTATGTATTTCAACGTATTACATTTTATAAAAATGCAGAAATTGAAAAATTACCGGACTTTTGAAATAAATTTCCGATAAATTATTTTATTGTTTAAAACAATTTTAGTTTAGGTGTCTCCGTTTTATTTTAAAACATATTATTGGAGCGCCTATGAAAAAATGTTCTACCCTTTTTTATATGGTTGACAATCGAAGTTTAATTTCTTCTCAAATTGTTAACATTGATGCATTCAACGAAGATTTTGACGAAGTTCTGCATCGGTTTTTCGTAAATTTTGAACTTACTGTTTCACCGAAATTAGTTCAAAAGACTTTGAAGCGGATCAAAGGAATTTAGAATTAGACGTAAGAAGGTTAATTTCTGCTTACAACTTGACATTTAGTATTTGGTTTGTTAAAAAGCTATCTTAGAAAAGGTAGCTTTTTTTATTGGATTATATTATTCAATTTAGTATCTTTGTGATACTATTTTAATATCATATTAATAAATCTAAAACTATGAAAACAGAAAAAATTTATCTACCAATGTCAGGTTATGTGGCTTTAATTCTATTC
>JANXXY010000297.1 GCA_025350365.1 Bacteroidales bacterium
GTTTGCGGCTTTACCGCAAACCACCCCCTCCGAATAAAAACTAATATAAACGTTTGTCATTCTGAACGAAGCGAAGAATCTTATTATTTTAGTCGTTCAGTAATGTTAATATTAATACTTCTGTTTATTTTTTTAAGGTACTGATAATGAGTGTAAATTCAAAAATTTAAATTAATCGTAACTAGTTATTAGCCAATTATTTTCATATTATCCCATTATCGCATTTTTTCAAATCTAACGAAGTGTTATAATATCTTCCTATTCCAAATTCCCTTTTAACCAAAGCACATACCGCGAATTTTGAGGATCGTTGGAAACAATGGTTATTCCAAAATTTTGTGAACCTTTCTTATCTGTAGAATCAAAAATTACTTTGACGGATCCTGAATTTTGTGGTTTAATAACCATTTCTTTCGAAGTGGCTGTGAGACAAGCACAGGTAGTTTCTATTTTTCTAATCACCAGGTTTGACTTACCATCATTTATGTATTTAAACTCAAATTCTATTTTTTTACCACTTTTTACAGGAGTAAATTGATAAATGGATTTTTCGAAGGTGATTATTGGAGCTTTTGCTTTTTCTGCTGGTGTAAGTGTGGTAAAATCTTCTGAAATATTGGCGGAAACGGTCAATTTATATTGTGGATCTTGTTTATTGTTTAGGGTAAGGTAGATATAATCGATCAGAAATCCCCAGTCGTTTTTTCTTTTGGCATCGTAGGTGATTTCTATTTTACCTCGTTGTTTGGGTTTTACTGTTTTAGGATCAACCATAACGGTTAAAAATGCAGGAAGTTTTGTCAATCCGATCGAAACAGGTGATGAGCCTGTATTGACAAACTCAAGACTCTCTTTTTTGAAACTGCCGGGGTTAATAATCCCAAATCCGGCATGGCTTGTTTTAAAGTGCAGATCGCCTATTGTATAGCGAAATTCTTCCTGAAGTGTTGGTTCTTTGGGAATTACTATCCCAGAAAACTTGATGGAGGTGGGTCCTGCATTGGTGGTAATATTTATTGATTTATCAAAAGAACCAGGGCGGCCGGCTGGATTAAAAGTAGCTTTAATAATACCTTTTGCTCCGGGCTTTACCGGCTCTTTCGACCATTCAGGAGTAGTACACCCGCAGGTTGGCTGTACATTCTGCAATAAAAGCGGTGCATTTCCGGTATTAGTAAATTCAAAAACATGGGTTACCGGACCATCGGCTTCTTTAATCTTTCCAAAGTCGTATTTATCTTCCTTAAATGAAATGGCAGCTCCCCGCTGTTGGGCTGAAAGAGAAATAACACTTAAGATAAAACCAACCATACAGATGGCAAGAACTTTTTTCATAAGAGAATTGTTTTAATTCCTGATAATTATTGAATCTTCAAAATTAACAAAAAAATAAGCTTGTTATGTTTGATTATCTTCATTAACATTTTTTAACACATTTTCGATTTTACCTCTGCATGGTTAATATAAGTTTAATAAGAATTAATTACTTTTATCGGTAGTTTCCAATCATCTCTAAATGGTAGCTAACGTTTTCTTATTTGTAAAATGCATCAGGAATAAAAAAGTGTTTGCAGCTCTTGGATTTCAATGGATTTTAGGATCTAACATAATAAAAGGATTTTTGTGAAGCGAATGCATTTTCGATTTGGGTTTCTTGTCTCTGCCTTTTTGGTAATCTCGGGGTTTTCTTATGGCCAGTTTTATAATGGTATGCAAATGTCATTTGGGAAAAGCCGTGTTCAATACAATAATTTTTATTGGCAATATTATCGTTTTGATAAGTTCGATACTTATTTCAATCAATTTGGTAAGGAATTGGCTCTTTATACGGAATGGTATGCTAATAAGGAAATTAAACGATTAGAGACTTTATTGGATTATACACTTGAAAAGAGAATCATTTTTCTGGTTTTTAATAAATTAACCGATTTTAGACAAAGTAATCTCGGGTTGATGAATGGTAACGAGGATTACAACACAGGTGGAGTTACCCGCATTACCAACAACAAAGTATCGCTTTATTTTGAAGGAGATCATAAAAAGTATCAGCAACAGATAAGTTCTGCCATTGCAGAAGTGATGCTTAATGAGATGCTGTATGGCAACGATTTGCGTGAAAACATGACCAATTCAACTCTCATTAATTTGCCACAATGGTTTACAAAAGGATTATTATCTTATCTTTCTGATAGTTGGAGTGTAGAAATTGAAGACAGGGTTAAGGATGGTATTTTAAGTGGTAAATATAAAAAATTCAACCGACTTACTGGCAACGATGCTATTTATGCCGGTCACTCATTTTGGAGATATATTGAAAAAACGTACGGTCGATCTGTAATTCCTAACATTATTTATATCACCCGAATTAATAAAAATACCAAAAATGGGTTTTTGTATGTTGTAGGTAGTTCAATTAAAGACCTATCCATTGAATGGTCTAATTATTACAAGGATAAGTTTAAATCTTTTAGTGGAAAAGTTGAAGATCCTGGTACTCAATTATTAAAACGACCACGAAAAACGCGGGTGTACCAGAATATTAAGATAAGTCCCGATGGAACTCATATTTCATATGTTACAAATGAGTTGGGCCAATATCGTCTATGGTTGTATGACGAAAAGAGAGGCAAGAGCAAATGTTTACTCAAACGGGAACATCGTCTTGATCAAATTCCCGACTACTCATTTCCGGTGGTAGCCTGGCATCCTTCCGGTCGGATTCTGACGTTTATTACGGAAGAAGAGGGCGGATTGAAGCTTACGCATTACGATATTGAAAGTAAAGAAGTTACCAAACGTAATTTTTTATATTTTGATAAAATTCTAGACTTTGCTTATTCAACTGATGGTTCTAAACTTGTTATGTCGGGATTACGTAACAGCCAGGTAGATATTTATGTACATACACTATCATCATCCACCAACGAGCAAATAACTAATGATTTAGCTGACGACCTTACTCCTCGTTTTATTGACAATTCTAAACGGATATTATTTAGTTCAAACCGGATAAATGATAGTATTGAAAACAATACTTTAGAGATTAAACCACTATTCCCTTATTTACGGCTTTTTGTAAGCAATTATCCAAAATCAGGCTATAAATTATCGCAGGTTACAAACAACGAAGAGTCTAACCACACACAACCTTATGAACTTTCAAACAACCGTTACCTATATCTTGGCGATGGGAATGGTATTATAAATAGGTATGTAGCTGAATTTGATAGTTCAATAAGCTATGTGGACACTACGATTCATTTCAGGTATACTACCAAATCGTTGCCAATTACCAATAACCCGCGTAACATTCTTAATCAGGATTTTGAAAAAAAGAATAACCAAATTGGCCAGATTTTTTTTCGGGACAGCAAAAACTATTTATTTAAAAAGGAACTCAGCTTAAGTCCATTGCAAACACCTCTTGTTTTAACAGAGTTTCGCAAAGAAATGTTGAAGGATCAACGGCGAAAGGACAGCGTTGGCATTACAAAGAGAGAAGGACCACTGATCCCGCAGATTACCAAAAAGATTGCTCCTGTAAAGTTGGATAGTACTACATTGTTTGCCAACCCGAATGACGTTGATATTAATCATTATGTATTTGAAATAGAAAAGCTTAATTTATATAACAATCGCCCTAATCAAACAAGTTTCAAGCCTGTGTCCGATTCTGCACAAAAAACGGGTAAAAATCAAACACTAATAAGAATTTACCAAACGGCATTTTATACAAATTTTTTGGTTAGTCAGGTCGACTTTACATTTCTGAATGCAACCTATCAAGCTTTTAATGGGGGAGCAGTTTATTACAATCCAGGCTTTAACATGCTTTTTAAAATTGGAACAAACGATTTATTTGAAGACTACAAAATTACCGGAGGTTTCCGTTTTTCCATTGATTTTGAAAGTAATGAGTATTTACTAAGTTTTGAAAATCTGAAAAAAAGGCTGGACCGACAGATAATTTTTCACCGGCAATCTTATAAAAATATCACCGATAATAACGATTATTTAAAAACCACTACTTCTGATGCATATTATGTTGTAAAATATCCTTTTTCACAGGTATTTTCTATTCGGGGAACGGCTTCCATCCGGCATGATAGAGTCGCAATACTTGCTGTCGATGATAGGTCGCTTGGTCAATCCAGCATTCACAACATATGGAGCGGCATAAAAGGTGAGTTAATTTTTGATAATACCAGATCTCTTGGTATTAACATATATAGCGGTACACGAGCCAAAGTTTTTGGCGAGGCTTATAAGCAAATTAATCGGGGAAGGTCTGATTTGTTTGTGGTTGGCGCCGATTTTCGTCACTATTTAGTTATTCACCGAAACCTTATTTGGGCCAACCGGGTCGCTGGAAGTTCATCGTTTGGACACAGCAAGTTGATCTACTACCTTGGCAGTGTTGATAACTGGATGAATTTATCAGGAAAAGTAAAAACATTTGACAATTCAATTCCAGTCGATCAAACAGCTAATTATGCATACCAAACTCTTGCCACCAATATGCGGGGATTTACTCAGAATATACGAAATGGAAACAATTTTGCTGTTATTAATAGCGA
>JANXXY010000309.1 GCA_025350365.1 Bacteroidales bacterium
TGTAATTGCAGTTTTTTCAGCTGTATTAACTTTTGTTTTATTTAAATATGTATAATTACACCGTTAAAAAACTCGATGCTTTACGATGGAAAAGAAAAGATTAGTTGTTAGTTACAAAAACTGTTCTACAGAGGTATTAGATGCTATAAAAAAGAAATATCCGTTAGGATATAGTGATTCTGTTATTAAAGTGCAGAAACCCAATAACGAATTCTTCTACGCAATAACCTTGGATACTGTCGACGCAAGTTATTTGATTAAGGTTGATGTCAAAATAGACAACTTAACTGAGGAAGAATTTGAAAAGGAATTTGGTGATGACGGTTCCTCGTCCAATGAAGAATCGCCTCTTGGTAGAGAAGATGATAACATTGAAAACATTGAATCGACTGAGACTACTTATGATGAATAACTTATAGATTAGGTATAAAAACAAAAAAAGGGGCTTTAAAAGTCCCTTTTTGTTTTTAATGAACAAATCGCTAAGAAATTACGATGTCTTTTTCAGATTCTTTCAGATACAATGCTTCAGGTCCAACTTCTTTTGTGCGAATTCGAATGACATCCTCAATGTTTGAAACAAATATTTTTCCATCTCCAACCACACCTGTCCAGGCCGATTTAATAATTGCATCTACTGTCTTTTTCATATTTTGATCACGAACAACGATTGACAGCATTCTTCGCTGAATGCGGTTAGCTTCATAAACTGCCCCCCTGAAAATGTGGCCTTCTTTTTCTTTACCCACTCCGGTAACATCCCAATAAGTAAAAAAATCAATATCTGCTTCATGCAATGCTCTTTTTACCTCTTCAAATTTTGATTTACGAATAATAGCTTCTACCTTTTTCATTTAAATATGACTTAATAGTGAATGTTTTTTAATATTTATCATGATAAATGTAATTGTTTTTTTGAAATATTCGAAAAACAACATCAACTTACTATCTGATTACTAGGGACATATAAATGAATAAATAACACATTTTAGTGATAAATAACATATTTATCATGATAAAAGTCATTTTTATAAGGGCTTGAGTAGAATTTTTGGCTTATTTTCTTGAATAGATGTATCAGAATATGGGGGTAAAAAAAAGAGGGAATTTTTTAAATTCCCTCCAAAAAATAATATTATTATTAATTTATTCAGCTTCAGTATAAGCAATTTCATTATGCTGGGAAAGGTCAAGACCGATTGATTCATCATCATCAACTACACGGATACCAATAGTTTTATCTACAATTTTAAATAAAACAAAAGTTAATACAGCTGAAAAAACTGCAATTACAGAAACGGCAAGAATTTGTACCCAAAGTTGATGAGAATTTCCCTGAAGAATTCCTGAATATGCGCTCTGAACATTTGGAGTTGCTAAAACTCCAACCATAATTGAACCCACGAAACCACCTACGCCATGTACACCAAATGCATCAAGAGAGTCGTCGTATTTTAGTTTTATTTTAACAATACCAACCATATAGTAGCAAATCACTGCACTTATGATACTTATTATTAGGGCTCCTTTAAAATCTACAAAACCAGCAGCCGGTGTTATGGCGGCTAATCCTGCAATTGCTCCTGTACAAATACCAACGGTAGTTGGTTTTTTATTAATCAACCAATCAATAATGGCCCAGGTTAAGGATGCGGTAGCAGCTGCAACATGAGTAACCAAAAATGCATTGGCGGCTAATCCATCGGCTGCCAGTCCGCTTCCGGCATTGAATCCAAACCAGCCAAACCAAAGTAATCCTGTTCCTAGTACTACAAAAGGAACATTGTGAGGTGGAGTAGGAATATTTTCATAATAGCGCCTTTTTCCAAGCATTATAGCCATAACCAAGGCTGCGATGCCTGCATTAATATGAACAACAATACCTCCTGCAAAATCAAGAACCCCCATTTTGTACAACCATCCATCGGCTGACCATATCCAATGTGCCACAGGATTATAAACTAAAACTGCCCATAACAATGAAAACAATAAAAAACCACTGAATTTAATTCGTTCAGCAAATGCTCCAATAATAAGAGCGGGAGTAATTACGGCAAACATACATTGGTATAGCACAAATAATAAATGTGGAATACGATCGTTTGGCATTGAAACGTAATATGGGCTTAAATCAGTGACTTTAATCCCGTTCAGAAACGCCCACTTAAATCCGCCAATAATTCCTTTAGTCCAGCCTTCGGATGATCCAAATGCATTGCTATAACCAAAAATCATCCATTCAATAGTAATTGCTGCGATAAGAATAAAACACTGCATTAAAATATTGAGGATGTTCTTTCGACGAACCAGCCCGCCATAAAAAAAAGCCAACCCCGGAATCGTCATTAACATAACCAAGGCAGTAGCAACAATCATCCAAGCCGTATTGCCCAGACTTAGTTTTGGCACATCCAAAGATGGCCCCATCGTTTGTGCTTGTAAACTTAGGGTTGTAACTCCCAATAAAATCAATATACAACAAATAACAATCTTAGTCAGTTTGCTAAACATACTTTATTTCCTTCCGCAGTTAATAAAAAAGTTCTCTAAATCCGGCGGCAAAAATATGTTTTTTTTATAAATTGTAAGGGGTAACAACAAAATATTTAATAAAATATTTATTTTACCCTATCGTAATTGAGGTT
>JANXXY010000132.1 GCA_025350365.1 Bacteroidales bacterium
AACTTTGTATAAATATTGTTATTAACCCAATAAATGTTCATATAATGGGATGATGTAAGGTTTACCATTAATAAACACGGTTTTGGCTAACTTTAATTATTTATAATCAATTAGTTAACTTGGGCGGTCTAAACCGATACTCATTAAAGATTATTAACCAAAAGATATACGTGTTATTGATTATATTGACTTATAAAAATGATTGTTATAACCATCAGTATTCGGAAGGAGGGACTATCATAGTAAGTCCACCTTGTAGTCGCCCGGATTTTTAAATCCATGCAGAAATTCCTCTATATGTAAGCGTTTTTTGCCTTCCAGTTGAAGGGTTAAAAGGTTGATATATCCTCCGGCAACGGCGATTTTAAGATATTTTTTTTCATCCGAAATAACTAAACCTGAAGGGTGTGAATGCATGCAAATTTCAGTTTCTGATTTAAATATTTTTAACAATAAACGTTCGTTGGTTTTGATGTTTACAAGTGATGTCCATGAAGCAGGGTAGGGGCTTAGCCCACGAATGAAATTCCGGTTTTTTTCAAGTGGAGCGTTCCAATCTATTTTACAGTCTTCTTTAAAGATTTTCGGAGCTATCTTCAATTCTTTTCCTGAGTATCCAGATGAAGATTGGTCGGATTGAGAATAATTCCCGGATTCAATATCCGTAACAGTTTGTCTAAGTAATTTAGCTCCGGTTTCCATCAGCCTGTCATGCAATGTCCCTGCATTATCGGAATCATCGATCGTAATTTCTTCTAAATGAATGATTTTTCCGGTATCGATTTCTTTTTCAATAAAAAATGTAGTTACACCAGTAGTTTTCTCACCGTTAATGATTACCCAATTTATTGGAGCTGCCCCGCGATATTGTGGCAACAGCGACGCATGAAGGTTAATGGTTCCCAACCGTGGCATACTCCAAACAATCTCCGGAAGCATACGAAAAGCAACCACAACCTGCAAATCGGCTTGGAACATTCGTAATTCATCAATAAAAGTCTGCTCTTTTAATTTTTCCGGTTGAAGGATTGGAATGTTATAGGTTTTAGCAAATTGCTTTACATCTGATTCTTGAAGTTTTTGCCCACGACCGGCAGGTTTATCTGGTGAAGTAACCACTGCTACCACATTAAAACCAGAATCAAGCAGCGACTTTAATGAAGCAACAGCGAATTCGGGGGTTCCCATAAAAACTATTCGAAATTTTTTTGAGGGCATGTTACTGGTCACTGTTTACTGGTTGATACTTTTAGTTATAGGCTCTTTCAAAAATCATTTATCTTCATGTTTATCCGGTAAATCAAGAAAATGACCCATTTTATTTTTCTTCGTCTGCAGGTAAAACTCATTAAACTCGTTGGGCTCAATTTCAAGCGATACATTTTCGACTATTTGTAAGCCATAAGCTTCTAAGGCAGCACGTTTAACAGGGTTATTGGTCATAAGGCGGATTTTGCCCAATCCCAGCTCGCGAAGGATACTTGCGCCTACACCATAATCGCGTTCATCTGCCTTAAAACCAAGATCAAGGTTGGCCTCTACGGTATCACGTCCCTGCTCCTGAAGCTTATAAGCCATTATTTTGTTAAACAAGCCAATACCTCTGCCTTCCTGAATCATGTAAAGCAAAACGCCTTTCCCTTCTTTCTCAATCTGGCGCATCGCTTGGTGCAGTTGCGAACCGCAATCGCAGCGAAACGATCCAAAAATGTCGCCGGTTACACATGACGAGTGAACCCGAACCAGCACGGGCTCGTCTTTAGCCCATTCTCCTTTTACTAATGCTACATGTTCCAGATGATTTGACAGTTGAATAAAAGGAATTAAATGAAAGTCGCCATATTTTGTTGGTAATACTACCTTAGGCCCACGTTTGATAAGTGTTTCACGCTCAAGTCGATATTTAATCAAATCCTCGATGGATATAATTTTTATGTCAAATTTTTTGGATATTTTCAACAATTCCGGCAAACGAGCCATGGAACCATCTTCATTCATTATTTCGACTAAAACACCACCCGGAGTGAGGCCTGCAAGTTGCGTTATATCAACCACGGCCTCTGTATGCCCTGCACGTTGCAAAACACCCTTTTCTCTGGCTTTTAGCGGGAAAATATGACCCGGACGAGCTAAATCAGATGGTTTCGTGGTTGGATCAACCAGTGCTTTTATGGTTTTAGCACGATCGGACGCTGAAATTCCAGTAGTACAACCATGGCCGATTAAATCAACTGAGACAGTAAACGGAGTCTCATGAAGAGCTGTGTTTGTGCCAACCATTAATGTCAGTTCCAACTCTTCGCACCGATTTTCGGGAATAGGAGTACAGATTAATCCGCGACCATAAGTGGCCATAAAATTCACAATTTCCGGAGTGATTTTTTCCGCAGCAACAATAAAATCGCCTTCATTTTCACGACTTTCATCATCAACAACAATCAGCATTTTACCTTCGCGGATATCGTTGATAGCATCTTCGATGCTGTCTAATTTAATTATGTTTTCGAGTGGTTGGTTCCCAGACATTTGTATTAATTCCTTTCGTGTGTTTTATAAATCCTGCCAGCAATGCCAGGTTCATAGAATAAAAATGTGTAACAAACCGCAAAATTATAATATGAATATGAATTTTATGCAGAAAAAAGTCAATTATAGGCAAAATTAGAAAAAATGATTGAATCAAAAAGGCAAAAAGGTATAGTTTTGAATATGTTACAGAAAATGCGCTGGAAATAAAAGTAGTAATTAGTAAAAACGGACCAATCCAACGGATTACTTTATGTGAAAAAAAACAGAAAGCGAGGGGGTCAAAACAAAATAGATTGCGTTTAAAATAATTAATATTCTGAAAATTACCTGCTGAAATCCGGACTTTTCTTCGATATTCTTCATTCAAACTATTAGGAACATCTTCATAACAAATAGCATTTAATTCCATGATACTTTGTAAATGGTTATTCAATACTTTAAGAGTTTGGTAGAAGTCTTCAACCGCAAAATTTACAGGAATAGGACTGAAAAGCTTTTTACGCATGGCATAACATGCCCCATAGGCACCCATTGCACAACCCCAAACTTTACCTTCGTAGTACTTTATCATTATTTCTCTGGACATAAATTGTTTTTCCTGTATGGAAATACCATCTTTACGTGTATTTTTATTTACAATATTTCCACCAACTAACCCTACTGCGGAATTTCGAAAATGCTTTACCAATTGAAAAATTGTTTGAGGTGCAAAAAGTACTTTAGCATCGGAAAATAATAAAATTTCGCCCATTGCATGCGATTGTAAATCGTTGATAACATTCCCTTTGCCACGGCGATTATTAAAATATAAAATATGTAATTGGTTATATTTTTTTTGAAGGATTGTTAAAAGAGCCATTGTATTGTCCGTCGATCCGTCTGAGCCAATCCATACATCAAGTTTTTCAACCGGGTATGTGGATAGAAAAATGTTGTGGATTCTTTGTTCTATTGCTTTTTCCTCGTTATAAACCGAAATAATTACTGAAACATCAGGAAGTGCATTTTTTTCAGAAAAAAGTATTGAATTAACTTTTTTTTTCTTTGCAAGCAGGTAAATCAAAGTTGGAAAAACAACATATGAATGTGCCAGCAATATTACTGATATCCAAAAAAGGGAGATAAAAATCATGTTAATTCCTGTCTATAAAAATTCACCAGTTTCGATGCGAGGACTAAGTTATCAAAATTTTCATTGATGAGAATTTTTGCCTCTTCCAATAATAGGATATTTGTCTCCGGCTGTTTAATAGACTTTTCGATGGCTGAAACAAATTCGTCTATGCTATTGGCAACCCTAAGATGTTTGTCATTTTGTACCGGTATTCCTTCGCAAGCTTTGTTTGATGCCACAATAACGTTGCCATTGTTCATAGCCTCAATAATTTTCACACGCATGCCACTTCCTGAAAAAAGAGGAACCACCATCAGATCGTGGGAATTCATAAAATCGGAACTGTTTTCAACTTCACCATAAAAAATAACATGTTTCGTCTTTTTGAGCTTATCGGATAATCGCTTAGGTGCATTTCGTCCGGCAATATGAAATTCCAGCCATGGGAAAATTTTCAGAACATTTGGCCATACTTCTTCGAGAAACCATATTAGAGCTTCCTGATTAGGCAACCAATCCAAAGCTCCAATGTAAAAAATGGAGTTAATCTTTGTCAGGGGTTGAAATGCTTCATTGTTTACATCAGTTCCAAATGGGATGGTAATAATTTTGGTTGATACGTTAAATGACCTGAATGAATTTTTATCTGCTTGACTAATTGCTACTACCGAATCAACTAATCCTAACTGTTTAATTTCGAATGTTTTTATTCTTTTTGATTGAATTTTAAGATATAATCTGGTCAGAAAACGCTTTTCTTTCAGAACTATGTTTTGCCATAAAAGATGCTCGACGTTATGGGCTCTGAGCGAAATTTTTGCATTGCTATATTGGCGTATCACCGGCAGGTAACAACATAGATAAACTCCTACAATTTGAACAATATCGTAACTATTATCAGACAGTATGCCGATCAATTTGTTTTTAAAGGCTTTGGTAATGAATCTCTTTGTATGATAAGAAGTGTTTGAAAATAACAGATTAAATAATGCTCCTGATATTGACACCTTCGTATCGACTGATACCGGGTAAATTGTAAAAGGTAGTTGCTCTATTTGGCTGGGCGGAACATAGTGTTTTGGCGGGTTTACAGCAATTACATCAATATGATGTCCGAGCTTATTGAAGGATTTAGACAATGCATAAACAGCAGCAGCTCCTCCATCTTTTGGAGGATACGGCACTTTTGTGCAAATCTGCAAAATATTCATTGTGTGCTATTGTGTTTTCTTAAACAGCAAATTGCTAAATTTTTTGAAAAAATTTATATAGGTGTCAATATTTAGAATGGTTGATTCTCTGGTTGCTTTTTGTGTGAGGAAAATTCCGGCTGCAAGAAGCACCATGCCAGATAACCACATTCCGATTCCAGGGTTTACAAATCCTTCCCGGGCAATTTTTTCACCGGAGATGGAAATGATATAGTACAAAACAAAAAATAAAACAGAAATAACGACAGGCATACCCAGTCCACCTTTACGGATGATCGCTCCAAGTGGAGCCCCTATGAAAAAGAATATGAGGCATGCTCCGGATAAGGTGAATTTTCTCCACCATTCAATCTGGTATTTCCGCATCCGTCGGGTGATATCCTCAATATTGACTTGTGCCGACATGATGTAGGTTTTCGATTCGCGTGCAGCCGTAAGAGCATCACCAACCATACTGCTTTTTTGCTGAGCCTGTACTTTATTGTAAAGAGTGTCGAAGTTCAATCTTTTTAGAGAGTCAAGATTAAGAGAGTCAGTATTGATTTTGTTTTTTATGGTAGAAGGACGATAACGAAGAATTTGCGAGTGCATAAGGCTTTTGTACAGCTGGTTTGTTTTCGCACCTACATCATTTTGTAATGAGTCGGAGTATTTTTTCAGTTGCCTTATACTCATCATTTTGTAATTTTGTTTAAATAAGCTTTCGTCTGTTCTTGTGAGATTAAGCCCATTTAGAGGTATTCGTATTTCTTGTTTGGAAAATTTATCGCGGTGAGCAGGTTTTTTTACGCTTGAGCGATTCATTTCTTCGTAATTGTAGCCGTTATACAAACGTACCATGAGGTATTTTTTATCTGATGTAACCTCCATGTGACCTGAATCGGCTACGATTACCTTTATGTCGCCATTTCCTTCTTTCTGGTCGTAAATCATTATTTTTGTAAGCAGTTTTGTTTTGAAATCTTTTTTTCCAATTCGAATGCTATATCCATCTATTCCGTTATAGAAAATGCCCTCACGCAGGTTTAACTCCGGCTTTTGATTGGTAATATCCCATATTAGGGAGTTCATTTTAAGGTTTGAAATAGGTAGAATGTAATTTGAAAATAGAAAACCGAAGAGTGACAAAACGACACAAAACAGAGCCAAAGGAGCAACAATACGCTGCAATGATATTCCCGAAGCCTTCATGGCTGTAAGTTCATAATTTTCGCCCATGCTACCCATGGTCATAAGGGAGGCCATGAGGATTGCGAGAGGCAGAGCCAGTGGCACAAGACTTGCCGAAACATAAAACATTAATTCGGCTAAAATATTTATCTCTAATCCTTTACCGGCTAAATCGTCTATATACTTCCACAAAAACTGCATTAGAAGTATAAAGATCACAATAAAGAATGTTAAAGCAAACGGGCCTAAAAATGAAGTGATGATGAATTTATGTAATCGTTTCACAATGAAAAATATAATGAGATAATTTATGACAGAAACGATTGCAAAGGTAAAATTATTTTATAAGCCGGAAGTGATTTAAATAACTTTATACACCTACACAGTGTTTCAGTCCTGATACCTGGGAATTCCATAAATCGATTGCATCCTCTTTTTCGTCCGGTTCAGCGAAATCGGTAATCATTAAGGCTATGTCACCTGTAAGTTCGTCACTTACAATTCGAAATTCAAAATATGTGTTATCCTGAGTGTCATCAATCCATCGGAGTCGAATAAAATGATTCTCTCGTTTTAACTGTATTTCAGCTTTTTGAGATGATCCATCCCAAAAAAAAACATAATTTTTTCCTTCTAAATTAACATTTTCAGCAAACCACTCCGACAAACCTCCTGGGGTACTTATCCGGGGATACAGTAAGAGAGGTGAACAATTCATGGAGTACTCGAGGGTATATTTAATCTTCATTTATAAACATCACTTTAATTAGCAAAGGGCGCAATATAACAAAAATTGAAGTGAATGCAAATTGTGGACAGTTTTTCTTTTGATTTATAATTTTTTATGAACGATGCATTGGCGAATTGTTGAATAAATGATAAAAAAGTTTTTATTGCCCCTTCGATGAAATGAATAAAATAGTATATTTGCAGCCACAAAATTTGGAATGGCGAGGTAGCTCAGCTGGTTAGAGCGCATGATTCATAATCATGAGGTCGCCGGATCATCCCCGGCTCTCGCTACTTTATTTACAAGCACTTAACCACCCACCTCGGGTGGTTTTTTTGTGTGGAGTCGACTAATTTAAATCTCTCCCAATTAAATAAGCTTGCTATACTTAATACTTCGATAAATTTTTTTAAGGTACTGATAATGAGTGCAAATTTAAAAACTGAAATTAATCGTAACTAGTTATCAACCAATCATTTTCAAATTATCCCATTTTCAAATTTAACGAAGTGTTGATACTTGGAAGTTAATAGTTTGCCTGGGTTTACAAAATGGATATGAAGGATATGTTTTAGGAAATGAATTAGAACAGCTTGGGTTCTCACCCAGATAATTATTCTGATAAAGGACGCAACCAGTTAGACCATTTTCCATTATATGTTTTATAAACCAACCACCCGATTATGAAGCTTTCCATATTTTTCCTTATCGCGTTTACTTCTATTTTCTTGTGAATGTAGCAATTGCAGAAAGGGGAGATACAGACATAATTTGTATCGTTATTAAATGATGGTTATTTGAAAAAAAGTACATTCGAGGACACATAATTTGACAAGAATGGTTTAATAGATAAATAGATATAAAAATGAAAAGATTGTTTATTATTTCAATCGTATTATTGATAGGATCATGGTGTTTTTCTCAGGAAATTGAACTCAATGGTTCATTAAATACATCCTCGGAAAAAAGATTCCAAAGGGCTATTGGTATTGGAGTTCAATATCAGCATGACTTGGGTCAAAGTTGTAAATTTGGATTGAGGATGCAGTATATTTCAAATAATTCCAAATTTGACCAAATTAAGTATATCGATGCTGATCCTATTATGCCGTTTATTGAAAAATTTAATTCAACATCTCACCGTTTATCATTCAGATTTAATATTCAAGGTTTATTATTGAATAGGGAAAACTATTCAATTTCATTAGGTCCAGAAATTAGCTATAACATCCTGTGGGGTAAGGATCAGATAGAAAGATTTATTGTTCCGAACCTAAAATGGGATAAATTTTCTGAAAATACTGGTGCAGGAGCTTTGGGATTAGGTTTGATTTCGAAAGTGGAAGTTAAAAATTTTATATCACCTCAGTATTCATTATGTTTCACCATAAGACCGGAATTTACTACAAGCGGTATAATCGCTAAAGGTTATAACCGAGTATTTTCAGGCGTAATGGGATTAATGGAATTTCAAATTGGGTTAAAATATCGTTTCAAAACGTAATATTTTATTTCTTTATTTAAATAGGTTTATATCTTTGAGTTCAGAATTGAAATTACCAACGACCTAACTTGAGTAACAACATCGCGTTATGAAAAAACCAATTCTCCTACTTTTAATTATTTCATTAATAACATCATCACTTTTTTCTCAAACTGATACGACTTATCCATATATTAAATACAGGTCTTTAGGTAGTAA
>JANXXY010000351.1 GCA_025350365.1 Bacteroidales bacterium
GCAACGCAGGCACGCGATTTATCTTTTTTAAGCGATTATTATAACATCGTTTCGGTGCAGCCTGTGGATATGTTTCCACATACACATCACGTTGAAAACGTTGTAAAGTTAATTAGAAAATAAAGAAAAAGGCCGGATAACCGGCCTCTCTCATGAACAATTATTAACCCAAACCAAATCAAATCTAATTTAACTTTTTGTCTTTATTTTATCGGTCCTTTTCAAACCGTTTAACACTTCGATATTAATGCCATCAGATAATCCTGTTTTTATAAAGCGCTTCACGTATATCTGTTTTCCTTTTTCTACTTCAACGAAAGTTGAATCTCCTTTAAACTGAACCAGGCCTTCTTCGATAGACAATACTGAATCGCGGTGATCAAGAACTATGTCAGCATTGGCGCTATACCCGGAGCGGATAAAGAGGTTGTCTTTAAGTTTTACCTTAGCTTTTATTTCAAATTGAATGGCTCCGTTTTCTTCTTTTCCTTTAGGAGAAATGTATTCGAGTTCGGCTTCAAATTTATCTTTTTCGATAGCGCCCACTGAAAGCAATAGTTTCATGCCCTGGCGGATTTTACCCACTTCAGTTTCGTCCACTTTCCCCTTAAAAATCATTTCGCCCATATCTGCAACAAAGGCAATTGTAGTTCCGCTGTTAAAATTATTCGACTCAATTACCTGATTTCCTTCTTCAACCGGCACATCTAGTACCATTCCATTAATGGTTGATCTAACGAGGGTATTTGTTGATTGTCCCGATTTTTTTACAACGCCTTCACGAATCAACTCCAGATTGCTTTCAGCTGAATTCATTTCTTCTGTAGCATTATTATTACCTAAACGTACCTGTTGAAATTCAGATAGTGGAATAACACCTTCGTCGTACAATTTTTTCTGACGATCATAAACTACTTTAGAATCTTCGTAGCTGATTTTAGCCCTGTTTAACCTCGACTCGGCATTATTAAGGTTAACCATATCAGGGATGATTTTAACTTTGGCAATTAAATCGCCTTTTTTGATATGTTGTCCGGGTTTAATGTATATTTCCTCGATAATACCCGAAACCTTTGGCTTGATTTCAATTTCCTTACGAGGGACTATCGACCCTGTAGCAACTGTCTTTTTAATGATGTTGGCTTTAAAAGGAGATTTGGTTTCGTAAACAATAGGTTTAGTCTTTGATTTCTGATAAAGAAAAAACATGGTATACCCAAAAATGCCCAGAATGACTACTCCAATAATTATTTTGAAAGCTTTTTTCATGACTGATGAGAATTATTTGATAATTGTTAATTTTTACTTGTTAATTAGCTTTTACTTATTAATTTTTTCTATTCATACCGCAATGCATCGATAGGTTTGATACTTACAGCCCGTTTTGCAGGAACCAATCCGGCGAGAGCGCCGCATACGATTAAGATAATAAGTGCAGTCATTGCCACACTAAAATCGACTTCAGGTCGCGTAAACATAGCGCCTCCGCTATTTGGGGCTGCGGCAGCCTGTTTAGCAAGCATGTTGCTGATTAATTCGATTAGTCCTACACCACAAACAAGGCCAACATAACCTGCAGAAGCAGTCAGAAAAATTGACTCCGTAATAATCTGTGAAATGATGACCGAAGGCGCTGCGCCGATAGCACGTTGAATACCTATCTCTTTTGTTCGCTCTTTAACAATAACAAGCATGATATTGCTTACTCCGATAACTCCTGCCAATAAAGTTCCAATTCCAACAATCCAAACTAAAGCTGAGATACCTGCAAATAATCCGTTCATTTTCTTAAACTGCTTTTCAACATTTTCAGAACCTATAGCTTCTTTATCATCAAGTGAAATGGAATGTCGCTTTTTTAAAATATTTTTAACTTTTTCTTCAACAATGGTAGCTGAAAAGTTAGGTTGAGAAGTTATTGCGTACCAACCAACATCTTCACCATAATTGTATGTTTGCTGAAGCGTGGTTAAAGGAAGATCGATGGTTTGTTCCTGCCATTCGGCCCAACCTCCGTTGTGTTGCGATCGGGTTAATCCAATTACCTGAAAGTAAACTCCTTTAATTCTTATATATTGACCAATTGGATTTTCTTTGGGTGTAAACAAAACATCTTTTACCCGGAACCCTATAACTGCTACTTTTCGTTTGTATTTGATATCATCTTCATTGATATAACGGCCTTGAATAATGGTCATCGGATCGATTTTATTAAAATCAGGATAATCACCAAAAATATTGAAAGCTCCTGTTTTTAATCCACGAATAACATTATTGGTATTTGCTCCATTTCCCCTGAAACGTGCCTCTAGTCTTGGAGCAAGCATTTTTATTTCCGGAACCTGTTCGCGAAGCGCTTTGGTATCGCTGTTACTAAAACTATACCGGCGTCCTTTTTTAAATCCCTTGTAGGGAATGGTAGTATTTTGCGCCCAAACAAACACACTGTTCGTGGCAAATCCACCCATGCCATCATATGCGCCATTTTCGAGACCTTTACCCGAACCCAGCATGACTACCAGCATAAAAATGCCCCAGAAAACGCCAAATGCCGTAAGGGTGGTGCGAAGCTTATTTTGCTTCAATGCCATTATTATCTCCTGCCATTTATCCCTGTCAAACATATTTTTTGTTTTTATTAAAGTCTTATATTCTATTTACTATATACTTAGTTATCAAGTACTCATTTTTATTCATCTCTTAATGCTTCAATTGGTCTTATTTTGGCAGCTTTTCGGGCAGGAATAAGTCCGGCTAACGTGCCTGCAATTATGAGTAATATGGTCGCTCCGATTGCAATTCTGAAATCAGCCGACGGATTCAGAAAATAAGAATCGGGAGATGAGAATTGAGGAGCCATCAACTCTAAAAGACCAACTCCCAGCACCAGTCCAATATATCCGGCTACTCCTGTTATCAGAACTGATTCAAGTAGTATCAAACCCACAATGGATCCGGGGGTAGCGCCAATTGCCTTTCGAACACCTATTTCTTTTGTTCGTTCTTTTACCACAATTATCATGATATTACTAACACCAACGATACCAGCTATGATGGTGCCGATTCCGATAATCCAAACAAACATACGAATGCCGGCAAATAGACCTAACATACGAACAAAATTCTGTAAATTATTTTGGATCCAAATGGCTCGTTTATCTTCTACGTTGAATTTATGACGTTTAGCAAAGGAGGCGCGCAATAGTTCTTCGGTTTTTACACTTTCTTCGGCTGTCATATCTCCAGTAGTAAAGGCAACGGTGTATATTTTGTTGCTACCGTTAAATATCATCTGAGCAGTAGAAATAGGCAGATAAATCCTTCGGTTATCGCGGTCATTCTTATCTTTAAACACTCCAACCACTTTAAAGGGCACTCCACTTACTTTAACAAATTCACCCAGAGGCTTCTTTCCTTTAAATATTTCATCTCTAACAATGGTACTAATTGCTGTAACTTTATTTTTATCTTTAATGTCAGTTTCATTTACGAACCTTCCTTCAAGAATGTCAGTTTCTTCGATATATTGAGTTCCTGGATGAACACAGGCAATATCAAACGATCCGTACTGATTTTTGTAAGCTATGATGCCTGTGCCTTTAATACCTGTTCGCGCTGATATGTGATCGGCCTGTTTTACAAGTTCACGAGTACGGTCAAAGTCCTCATTTGTAAACTGTACCGGACGTCCTGATTGCATACCCTGGTAAGGCATGGAAGTTTGTCCCTGGTATAAAGAGATACTATTCGTTGCATCGCCTTCAAATTGTTTTTTAACTCCATTTTCGAGACCTACCCCCGAGCCAAGCAAAACAACGAGCATAAATATCCCCCAGGCTACACTGAAACCGGTTAATATAGTGCGCAGTTTATTTTTCTGAATAGTGGCAAATATTTCCTGCCATTTATCAAGATCGAACATATCAAACCGTTTTAGTTGAGTTTATAATAATCCTGTTCTATAACGCCATCCTTAAGGTGAATGATACGTTTTGTACGCTCGGCGATATCTCTTTCGTGAGTTACGATGATGATTGTAATGCCCTGTGCATTAATTTCATCAAAGATGTCCATTACTTCTAGCGATGTTTTTGAATCGAGGGCTCCGGTTGGTTCGTCGGCCAGTATTACCTTAGGTTTCGAAATCATGGCACGGGCAATTGCAATACGCTGTTTTTGTCCGCCACTAAGTTCATTCGGCATGTGGGTGGCCCAATCTTTTAAACCCATTTTGTCAAGATATTCCATGGCAATGGCATTTCGCTTACGTCTGCTAACTTTTTGATAATAAAGAGGAAGTGCAACGTTTTCCATAGCATTTTTAAATGATATCAGGTTGAATGATTGAAAAACAAACCCGATGTATTGGTTGCGGTAATAAGCTGCCTTTTTTTCGCTTAGGTTTTGTATAAAGGTGTTATTCAGATGATAAGCTCCACTATCATAGTTATCAAGAATACCAAGAATATTCAATAAGGTTGACTTGCCTGAACCTGAAGCACCCATAATTGAAATCATCTCGCCTTCGTTAATGGTAAGATTTAACCCCTTTAAAACATGGAGTTTATTATTTCCTACCTCGTATGATTTATTGACCTCGCTGATGGTGATGATTGGCACATTGTTCATTGTTCGATATATAAGTTGTTCTATGAAAGATATCAACAATTATGCCATTTGCCTTAAGTAGTTTATTATTCGCGCTTTGATACTATTTCAACTAACCTTTATTGTGTTCGGATTTGTGACAACGGTGTTCATAAACGAACAAAAAAAGCATGCCGTTTGGGGCATGCTTTTCATTTGTATGAAATTTATAATTATTTTTTCTTTCCTTTAGCATCATTGCTTGCTGGTGCTTGTTTCGGCTCGATTGAAAGAAGTTCAACATCAAAAATAAGGGCAGCATTAGGTTTAATATTGCTGCCACGTGGGCCGCCTCTTTCACCATATCCAAGTTGCGATGGAATAAATACTTTCCATTTCGAACCAACATTCATTTTTAAAAGAGCTTCCGTCCATCCTGGTATCACGCCAGTTACAGGAAATACAACTCCCGGATTCGAATCGAATTTTACACCGTTAAGTAATGTACCTGTGTAAGCAACCTTTACAGTGCTGGATGAATCTGGTTTAGGGCCTGTTCCTGCTTTTACAACCTGATACTGTAAACCACTTGGAAGTGTAATAACTCCGCTAACACTTTTGTTTTTTTCAAAAAACGCAATATTTTCCTTGCTCATTCTTTCACCAGCTTTTTGCTGATTTTTCATGAAATACGCTTGTATTTTCATTTGTAATTCCTGGTCGGTAATCTTTACTGAGTCCTTACCATAAACTTCGCTGATACCTCTTGCAAATGCTACCGCATTAACTTTTTCAACATCAGATTGTTTTAAACTTTTACCTACAGATAAGCCAAGTAAATAACTGATACTATCGGTGTCGTTTGATAATTTTACATGTAAATTAGGTTTGTTACATGATGCAAGTATAAACAAACCGGCAATTAAAAAACTGATTGTTTTCTTCATAAAAATGAGATTTATCTAATTAAATATTAAGTAATGAAATGAATTTATTGTTTTGGTTGTACTTCCGGCTGAGCGGGTGTTTCAGGTTGCAATGGCTGTTCGGGTTGAACCGTTTCCTTATCTATAGAAATTAATTCAACTTCGAAAATAAGAACTGAGTTAGGTTCAATTGGGCTTCCCTGCATGGCTTGATCTCCGTATCCCAAACTGGATGGTATAAATAGTTTCCATTTGGAACCAACCGGCATCAATTGCAGCGCTTCTTTCCAGCCTTCAATAACACCGTTTACGGTTAGCTGAATAGGTTGACCCCTATCAACTGAACTGTCAAATACTTTGCCATCTAATAGTGTGCCGTGATAATGAACAGTAACCTTGCTGTCTGAAGCAGGTTTTTCACCATTTCCTTCTTTCAGTATTTTGTACTGCAATCCACTAGCTGTGGTAATAACTCCAGGTTCAGCTTTATTCTTATCAAGAAAAGCTTTTCCTTCAGAAAGTTTTTTATCGCCTTTGCTTTTTCGTTGCTCATTCACAAACTTACCAATTATTTCGTTCGCCTTGGTTTCGTCAATGATTGTCGTTTTTTTGTTGATAACTTCATCTACACCAACAGCTAACAGATTGGAGTTAACCTTATCAATACCGGTTTGGAGTAAATTTTTTCCAATTAGAACACCAAAGCAGTAACTAATTGAATCCTGCCTTGTTTCGAGCTTCAAAGTCTTCGTATCTTTACTGTCTTTCTTTTTTTGCGCAATGGAAGGCAAAACCAAAACCATTGAAAATAAAATTATAAATACTATCTTATACCTCATTATCATATGTTTAATTAATTTATTTTTGGAATTGTTCCGGATTTTCAAAATTAGGCGCTAATATACAACTTATTTCTAGGTTACATTAAAAAATTAAATTATTTGAATTGTTCTGAATTTTTTTGGATTTTGCATGAAACTCAACTGTTAAACTTCTAATTTTGTATTTTATTTTTTCAATGCAAAGAAAATATCGTCACTTGTTTTTTGACCTGGACCGAACTCTTTGGGATTACGAGAATAATGCCTCTGAAGCTTTGAATGAAATATATCACGCTTATAATCTTGAAACCATTTTTGCTGGATTTTCTAATTTTCACCTTACTTTTACAAAACATAACAATGATTTGTGGAAAGAATATCGCGAGGGGAAAGTCCATAAAGATATATTACGGACTTTAAGGTTCGAAAGAACTTTAATGGATTATGAATCAATTAATCCGAGCCTTGCAATAGAATTAAACAACGACTTTCTTGAAATAAGTCCGCGAAAACCGCATTTGATTCCCGGAGCTATTCAACTATTGGAATACCTGAGAAAAATGCGATACAACCTTTATATTATTACCAACGGATTTACAAAAATACAGCTATTAAAGATGGAGACTTCCGGTTTAACGGGTTACTTTGATAAGATATTTACATCAGAAAACACCAGGAGTAACAAGCCCCAAAGGGCAATTTTTGAACATGCAGTTACGTCGGTAAATGCCCGTAAATTACAAAGTATTATGATTGGAGATGATTTGGAGGCAGACATTATCGGAGCCCGGAACTTTGGCATTGACCAGGTTTATTTTAATCCGGAAAGGATTTCTCATAACGAAAAAATCACGTATGAAATTTCGGAATTGACGGAATTGTTAAAGATATTTGCCTAGTTCTATTGTTTTACCCTGAATTTCTATTTATTTCTATATCCAATTATTTCCCTTTATTTCTATTTTTATCCAATTATTTCATTTTATTTCTATTTATTTCCATTTCTTATGAAGATTTCTCAGATTGTAACAGCAATTACAGTGATATTATTTTGCCATTCCTGCTTTTCTGATGATCAAGGCGAAATGAAAAAAGCGGATAGAAGTAAATTTTCACCTGCATCGATATTGCCGCAAAGCAAGCCTGTTAAACAGATTAAGGGTCAGGTATTGTATCTTCCGGTTTATTCCGTTATTCCTCACACCGAAGGCGCCAATCAGTATCCATTGAGCGCTTTTATGGCTATTCACAATACCGATTTCCATACCCGGATCACCATAAAGTACGTATATTATTTTGACACAGATGGAAACCTGGTAAAAGATTTTACAGATGCTCACTCAATTTCTATAAATCCGTTGGCTACCAAGCACTTTTTTATTCCTGAAAGCGACAATAGTGGCATTGGTGCAAATTTTATTGTGGCTTGGCAAGCTGATAGTTTGGTAAATGAGCCTTTAATTGAATCTGTTATGACAGGCCTTACAAATGGACAGGGGGTTTCATTTTTAAGTACAGGGAAAGTGCTTTCCGAAATCATTAAATAATAATGGAATAAAAATTTTAAACACGAAACACAAAGAATTTGTTGCATGTTGGAAAGTTTGCTTCATTCTATTAATTTTATACCGGTAAAATCGATTAAACATAATTTAACCAATCTGTCAATATAATAATCAATTAAAATACACTTAATGAGAAAATTATTAATTGTTGCTTTTATTCTTATAATAACTTTTTCCTGCAACAATAATCCTTCCGTAAACCCAAAAAAAACAACAGATCAGGATACTCAAAACGAAACATCCTCAATAAAAGGTTTTATTGTAGTAAGTCCTATAAAATATGCTAAATTTACTGTTGGGCAACAATTTGTTGTTCAGTTATCATCCATTGATTCTACCAAAAAAATTGATTCAGTTCGAATATATCTTGGAAACAAAAATTATAAAACTCAACCGGGGGGTTTAAGCTTTCCTTTAACAATAGCCGATGAAAGCCTCGGAAAACAAACACTTTCTATTATTGCTTTTTTTCGTGATAAAACACAACAATCGGAAAGCATGGAGGTGATGGTTCTTTCTGATATCACACCTGTAACTATCCCTTTTAAAGTTGTGAATGTTTATCCCCATTCGGCGGAAAGCTATACCGAGGGTCTGCTTTTTGATAATAATTTTTTATATGAAGGCACTGGCCTGGAGGGGAAATCGAAACTATTAAAATATGAATATAAAACAGGCAAAGTATTGCAGGAATTCAGCATGACACCTGAAATATTCGGTGAGGGCATTGCCATCATCAATGATAAGCTTTATCAGCTGACATACCGATCAAAGGTTGGCTTTGTATATGATAAGAAAACATTCAAAGAAATTCGAAAATTCGATTATCCAATTGAAACGGAAGGTTGGGGACTAACTACCAATGGGAAAGACCTTATCATGAGTAATGGTTCCTATAGACTGAAAGTGTTGGATACTGCCTATATTCAATTTGTGAGGGAAATTCAGGTTTGTGATCATTTTAATGCTGTCGATAGCCTTAACGAACTTGAATTTGTAAACGGTGTTATTTACGCCAACATTTGGCAAACCAATAAAATAGTTAAAATCGACTATAAAACGGGAAAGGCGTTGGGATATATTAACTTATCATCAATTGTTCCTCCGGAAGAAAGAGGAAGTAATGCTAATGTTCTAAACGGTATTGCTTACAATCCTTCAACGGGTAATTTATTTGTTACCGGAAAATGTTGGAAAAAACTGTTTGAGATTAAACTGGAAAAATAACCTCCTGATAGCATTCACTATTAATAAAATACCGTTTTCGTGATAAAATATGATGTAATAGTTGTTGGAGCCGGACCAGCCGGATTAATTGCTGCCGGTCATGCTGCCGAGCTAGGAGCTAAGGTGTTATTGCTCGAAAAAATGGAAAGAGCAGGACGGAAACTTCTTATTACAGGCAAAGGTCGATGCAACATCACTAACGATGCCAGTGCGTCGGAATTCTTCAAGCACATCTATCCCAATGGACGATTTCTAAAACATGCTTTTGGTGAGTTTTTCTCAAAAGATATTGTTGAACTGCTCAATAAACAGGGAGTTGAAACTATAGTTGAACGTGGCGACAGGGTGTTTCCGGTGAGCAATAACGCTGCCGATGTAGTTCAGGCATTGCTTTCGTGGGTAACAGGTAACAAAGTTGATGTGCGGTATGGATGTAAGGTCGGGAAACTAGTGACTAAGGACAGTGTTATCTCGGGTGTCTTGGTTACTAATCAGGGAGTTAGTACAGAGATTTCCGCCGATCATGTCATTGTTTGCACTGGTGGTAGTTCTTATCCGGCCACCGGATCTTCAGGCGATGGTTATCTTTTTTCAAAAGCATTGGGTCATACAATCGAAACTGTGCGACCGGCATTGGTTCCGATTGAAACAGCAGGAAACCTTGCGGAACAGCTTCAGGGATTGAGTTTAAAAAATGTGAATGCTGTTGTTTGGGTAAACGACAAAAAGTATAAAGAAGAATTTGGCGAAATGTTATTTACACATTTTGGTTTATCAGGGCCAATTATCCTCACCTTAAGTCGTTTTGTTGTTGATGAAATAAGTAAAAAAAATAAGGTTGAAATCTCGATTGATTTGAAACCGGCACTGGACGATCTAAAGCTTGATGCCCGCTTGCTTCGCGATCTGACAGAGCATGGTAAAAAACAAATGGAGAATATTTTTAAGCTTTGGCTACCATCGAAAATGATTTCGGTTTTTATAGCTAAAGTTGGTTTGGATGCATCAAAAGAAGGACATCAATTGAATGCTAATGAGCGCAAACGCATCAGAATTTTGATGAAGGATTTTAGATTGACGGTTACCGGACATCGTTCATTTAAGGAAGCTATAATAACGGCAGGAGGCATTAGTACCAACGAAATTGATTCAAAGACAATGGAATCGAAATTAATAAAAAATCTTTATTTTGCCGGAGAAGTCATTGATTTAGATGCTGATACCGGAGGTTTTAATTTACAAATTGCCTATTCAACGGGATGGCTGGCGGCTAAATTTTGTGTTCAACGGAAGTAAAATGTTTAACCGGATTATTAAATTAAAAACGGCAAATCTTATTGCCAACGCTATCTGGTAAACCAGTTTGACAATCTCCAGGTTTGGTTTATGGTAGTGAGTGTAAAAATTGTTTTCTCGGGAATGAATGAAACCACTTTTTCATCGGGTTCATAAGTGGTTACTTTTAAACAGTCATCTTTTTGGTTTGTACGGTAATAAACTACTTTTTGGTTGTAGCCACTAATATGCAGATCGGGAAGGTTAACGGTTAGCTCCACATTCGATTCTGTATTGTTCATACCTACAATTGTAAAATCTTTGCCATTCCCCGAAACAAAAGCCATTACCATGAAATTTTTAAAGGGATCGTGCCATTGTTTATAAACATCGTAATAGGAGGATTGAGGAGCTCGCAATTCAGCCATGTACCAACCCGGTTTAATGAACTGAAACAATTGTTTTGCCGCATAAAATCGCTTTTTGGGATAATATGTCCATTTTGAGGTATCTGTTTTTAACAACCCATATGTGGCCCAGGCGGTATCGTGTTCATGAAAATTATCAAAAGCGTCCCATGCCAATCCTGCTGAAAAACCGTCGTGCAGGCATTTAAGTAATCTCCTTGTGGATCTCCATGCAAATTCAAATTCAACTTCACCTGTCTGGTCTAAATCGCCATATTCGGTCATCCAAACCGAAGAATTGTTAAACTGACTTTTTACTACATGACTTACAAATTTAGCATTTTCGGTTTCGCTTTTGTACCAATTTTCCGAATCGCCAATATCACTATTGCCATAAGTGTGAGTTCCGAATACCATCAAACGTTTAACCATAGAAGTGTCTGCGAGCAATGCATCTAACCTGTGACATTGGGGATTCGAATCATCAGGTACAATGAGTTTGATATCTTTTAAACCATATTTATTTAGTTTTTTAATGATGGCTTTGGTTGCCATCACAATCTCATCAACATTAATTTTAGGCCCTTCAGGATAACCCAAATCAGTTTCATTAAAAGGTGCCAGCATCGAAAATTTTAATAGTTGATTATCACGAGCATGGAAGAGCATGGTGGCAATCATTTCGGCATATCCATCAAAATCAACCAGATGCTGAGGTTCAACTACACTGCCTAAAGCAGGATGAATTCGTCCGCTTACATTAAAAAACGGTTCAATACCTTTCTCATTCAGGTAACGAAATGTTTCCCAGGCATCGGCAAAAACTTTCGAATGATAAACGCTATCAAGATATTGCCTGGGATATGTTCCCTCAGAGTTTCTGCGTGAAGGATCAAGCCAATTGGCGAGTCCGGTACAATCAAAACGAAAAAGTCTGGCACCCAGGTCGTCCACTAATTTGTCAATGGCTGGTTTTAACTTACCATCGTTCCATTGTGCCGGGGAAATGTTTACTCCAAAACCGTCAATACGTTGAAATCTATTTGTTGCAAAAAGAGTAAGGGTTTTCTTTAATGGAGGTGCAGACGTTCTCAGACAACTTGAAAGTAATGTTAAACATAAAAGTACCGGCAGGAGTTTTTTCATGAGAAAATATTTATTTTAAACAAACTATTACAACACTTCGTTAAATTTGAAAATTTGAAAATGAGATAATTTGAAAATGAATAGCTAATAATTAATTACGATAATTTTAATTTTTAAATTTACACTGATTATCAGTACTTAAAAAAATTTACCGAAGTATTGATATTAATTTCGTTAATAATATACGATGAATTTAATAATGGAACATCGTTGAGCCTTGGCGAATGCGTAAACTTGTACTAGCCTTTACGATACCTTTTGACTAATCGTCGAATTTGACAACATACTCTGCGAATATATCTTTTAATTTGATTCCATATTGTTCGGATTTAGTTAAACTTCTTTTACTTTTCGCTTATAACAAAAATATACCTTTCTTTTTAAAAAGAAAATATTGTGGTAAGCCCAAAATTGGGTTAAATACTGAATATTAATAAATAATAAATATAAGTAACACTTTAACAACTTATTTTTTACTCTTCAAAAACTTTTAACATGACGAATAAAGCATTGCTATAAAGTAATTTTGGTTAAATTGTGAATGGAACACAAATTTAAAAGCCAACACTTTCCAATCATGGTAAAAAAGTTAAGGGGTATGTTATTTATTTCTAACTATACATATATTTGTTATGTTTTATATGACTAAAGAAACCTCGGAGATAGTTTGCACAATATGAAAAATAAGACACTAAACGATATTTCAGCCTCACTATTAACTGAACTTAACAGTAGAGACAAAAATCTCGAAGAAACACTTTAGTATTCCGGCAAACTTCGATGTAAACGAATACTTCCGGTATTGCTTTGGTATAAAAAGCCCTAACGAACATAAGCCAGAGGAGGTAGTTTTATCTTTCAATCCGTTACAAGGAAAGTATATAAAAACATTACC
>JANXXY010000363.1 GCA_025350365.1 Bacteroidales bacterium
GTATCGAATGCATCCCGTAATCCATTGCCAAGAAAATTAAACGACAAAACAAGAAACATAATGGCCAGGCCGGGGAGGATGGCAAGGTACGCCTGATCAAGAATAATGTAACCATAATGGTCCTTAATCATATTTCCCCACGAAGGAACAGGGGGTTGAATGCCAATTCCGAGAAAACTCAAACCAGCTTCCATCAGAATAGCCGATGAAAAATTGGCCGCCGAAATAATCACTACCGGTCCTACAATATTTGGCATGATGTGCCGGAAAATAATGCGAAAATTTCCGAAGCCAAGTGCCCGCGCGGCTTCAATAAATTCTTTTTCGCGAAAGCTCATCACTTGTCCGCGCACAACACGCGCCACTTCTACCCACATTGTAAGCCCAACAGCCACAAACACTTGCCAGAATCCTTTTCCAAGAACCAGTGTAATGCTTAACACCATCAGCAGCGTGGGCACCGACCAAACTACATTCACAAACCACATGATGATGGCATCCGTTTTTCCACGGAAATAACCAGCCGAAACGCCAAGCGATATTCCAATTAAAAGTGAAATAAATACGGAGATAAAACCTACGGAAAACGATACACGAGTGCCTATTAAAAGTCGGCTTAGCATGTCTCGTCCAAACCGGTCCGTGCCCAACAGGTATCTTTTTGATACCAGATATTTTTGTAAAATAGTGGCTCGAAGCTCTTCTTTCGAAACACGTATTTGCTTTCCCGAAATATCTTCAAATGAACAGGTTTGATCTGAATTTTTTTGAATATTTTTCTCGCTTTTTATTGCATACACCACATTGGCAAGGTGATATTTAGACTCAAACGTTTCGTCAATCAGTCCGTTGGAATATTCCTTTATCACCAGATAATCGTCCTCGAAACGGTAGGAGTCAATAGGAATGAAGGTGAATAGCTTCTCTTTCCCAAACAGCATCGTATGCAGAAACGACCGGTGCGGAATTGTCTGATTTTTTCGAATAAGTGCCATTTTTACGTTAAACAATGGCGGTTTGGCTGCAATGGAGAGTATCTGATCGTTCGCAAAAGGTGTAGAATCGGGCACAATCAAATAGCCCAGGGTTGCCACCAAAAACAATATCGAAATAAAAGCCAATCCAATCATGGACAGCGTGTTTTTCAGTAATCGTTTCCGCACATTCGATTCGGTCATGGTCTTTTGAATTCTAATACTTTATACTTCTTTCTTTCCACGAGTTCGATGTAAAAAAGGCTGAAAAAACCGTTAAACAAACGTAAAGAAAGTAAAAACTTTGCACTATGGGAAACAGCCACAACAATCGTTTCTGCCCAAAAAAACTGGTTACACGCGTTAAGAATATGAAATCGATGAACGATTTTGTGATAAAAAGAGTCATAAACGGGAAAATATTTCCTGAAAACATACCATATATTATAGTTGAAAATAAAGCTACGTTCATTCCCAGCACGATCACGGCGGTGACAATGGTATCTGCATCGGTATAAAACTTTGCTTTGGAAGTCCAACGTTTTCGTTGTCTGAAAAATGAATTCGGGTTCGATGGTAATTCTGTATACACCGCTGCCTGTTTTGATTTTAGATAATGGATACCGCCCGGATATTTACATTTTAATTCATGCAGAAGAAATATATCATCTCCTGACTGTATTTTACTTTCTTCATAAAGATACCGGAACTCATGATAAATCTTTTTCGGAAAGGCGAGATTGGCTCCGTTACTCATTATCGGATGTCGAATAGCAACAGCTCCTGCTGTAGAGCCTTGAAGACTGTATATCTCAAGAGCCTGCATATCGCCAAAAAATGAATGAGAAATTCCGCAAACCGGCGATAAAAGCAATGAAGGTGAATAATCGTCGAAATAACAAGCAATGGTCGAAAGCCAGGTTTCGGGCACACGACAATCGGCATCGGTGGTAAGAATGATTCCGCCACGAGCATTTTCAATGCCTAAAGTTAACGCCGCTTTTTTACCTGTCAGTCCTTTAGACAATGAGAATAGATGAAAGTTTTCAGAGAAAAAAGGTTTTACTTCGGAAAGGGAATTGTCGGTGGAATGATCGTCAATCACAATCACTTCAATTAATTTTGAAGGGTAATTTTGCTTTAACAAATCTAAAAGAAGCCGTTTAATATTGGTTTCCTCGTTTCGCATAGGAATAATTACCGAGATAACCGAATGGAACTGATGTGGAATGGGAGAGTATGCTTTTATTTTTTCCCAACCAAAAAGAAACAACGAAATTATTACCAGGTATAGACCTCCTGCAATGAGTGTTGTCCAAATCATTTATGGGAATATTTTAATTCTGCGGGAGGTATTTGTCAATTTTAGAGAACAAAATACCAATATTTATAGGCTTGCTAACATAATCAACACATCCAACCTCCAGGCAACGTTCTTTATCGTCCGACATGGCATTGGCTGTTTGGGCAATAATTGGTAAATCCTGTCGAAAGGCTTTTATTATTCGTGTAGCATCGAGGCCACTCATTACGGGTAGTTGAATATCCATCAATACGATGTCTATTTCTGGTTTTGTGCGACAGTATTCAATAGCTCTTAAGCCATTTTCGGCATGAATAATTATTGCTCCAGTTTTACGAAATACTCCTTCGAGGAATTTAAAACTTACTTTATCATCTTCTACGATGAGGAATGACCGATTTTTCCAGTCAAAATCAGTTTGCATTTCTTCAACTGGTTTCAGAAGATTTTCGTGGTCAAATGTAGGTATGTATGGGATTGTAAAATAGAATGTTGATCCGCTATGAAGTTCTGACGACATCCAGATATGACCGCCAAGTAATTCGATAAGTCCGCGGGAAATGGCAAGACCAAGTCCTGATCCGCCAAATTTGCGCGTTAATGAGTCGTCGGCTTGTATAAACCGCTCGAATACTATTTTTTGTTTTTCTTTTGAGATACCAATACCCGTATCTTTCACATAAAATTCCAAAACTTTTTCTTTCAGTTGATATCCGAACTCTACCTGACCGCATTCGGTGAATTTAATAGCATTTCCTATCAGATTGATGAAAACCTGACGCACTCTGTCGGGATCGGAATAAATGTTTAGGTTGTCCGGTAAATTTCTAACAGCTATTAAATCAAGATTAGGTTTCGATTTGAAAACCGGACTTGATGTAAAAAGAGCATTTAATTGATCGAGCAGCGAATTCAGGCGGAACGATTTTCGTATAATATTCATTTGCCCGGCTTCAATTTTAGAGACGTCAATGATGTCGTCGATAAGGTTTAACAGGGTCTCACTATTTTTATTTATTAATTCTACGTATTCAATTCGGTTTTCGTTACTTATATCGGGGATACCTAATAACTGGGTCATACCCAAAATACCATTCATCGGGGTTCGTATTTCGTGCGACATATTAGCCAGAAATGACGATTTTAGTCTGTCGGACTCTTCGGCCTTTTCTTTTGCACGAATCAATTCATTTTCCAATTGTTTCCGATGAAGAGAAATAGAGGCCTGGTAAAGAAATGTCTCAATAATTTTTTGATCCATTATCTCATTGTCAACTTTTATCCCTATGAGTACAACTCCATATAAGTTGCCACCTCGCATTAAACCCATGGCATAGAATTGACCTATGTTAAGTAATTGCTCAATTTTTGTGCAATTTTCAACGGAAATATGACCTAGTATGGCTTCATAAAGACCACCTGAAACCTGGTAAAGGTTCTGTTCATGGCTTAAAATATTTTTCAAAAGCCTGCGGTTTACACGCATTTTTATTTCTTCCGGATTTCGTTCCAGAATTTGAAGAATTACATTGAGATTCCTGTTGATACCTGAAATAAACCGAACAGATAAGGAGCTATCAGTTTCGTGAAACGATGAAATCAGGATGATAGAGTTACGTGATAATTCAGCCAATTTTTTCCCGATGAAAATAAAAATATCGTCATCGTTTGAAAAGCTGAGGAATTTCAACGCTGTATTCGAAAGAAATACCAGGTTGCTATTATAAGTGCGTTCAATGTCTTCGGCTTTTCGGTGATGCGATATGTCACTGATCATAATTATCTGTCGCATCATTTCGCCTTGCCGGTTAAAAATTGGGAAGCACCGCGTCCAAACCCAAATAATTGTTTCATCCGGACGCACTACCCGATATTGAGCTTCAAATTTTCGTTCTTTTTTAAATTGGTCGCTTGAAACAAGTGATAAAATATGTGCTTTATCATTTGGGTGAATAAATTCTACAAAAAAATTAGGTTTTTGTGGAACACTTGCTCCTGAAATTCCAAAAATTTTTTCAAATGCCGGATTCCAATATAATACGGTATAATCATTTTGAAGTACAATAGCGTCAGATGTGTTTTCTGCCAATTGCTTGAACTTTATTTCGCTCTCTTCAATCGTTTTTTCAAATTTTTTACGGTAAGTTAAATCACGAATCGCAGCAACTTTTACCTTTCTGCCCCGGTATGTAAACGGTCTGGAAAGTATTTCAACTTCAAGTAAATCACCGTTTTTTTTGCGCAAAATTGTATCGTAGGCCATTTGCAGTCCGGACCTGATGCTTTGAATAGCTTCTTTTCTATTTTCTATAACCATTAACTCCAGAACATTCCGGCCCAACATTTCATCCACCGAATAACCAATCAATGCAGACATTTGCTGGTTTATTTCAAGAATTGTTCCGTTTTCGTGAAAAACAATTCCTTCGTATGTAGAATCAGCTAACTGCTTGAAACGAGATTCACTCTCGCGCAGACCTTCTTCAATATTTTTAAATTTCAATACCTTTTCCTCAAGAGCTTTAACTCTTTTTTGGAGGTTCTCATTTAATGCAACTAACTCTTCTTTAGAATGGTTTATAGTTTTGTTCATAAATCAAATTCTACACGGCCGAAAAATATTATAAAATAAGCTAATCTGCAAATAAGATAAAAGATTAATATATAGTTAAACCAATAAATAATCCAATCAAATAAGCCGACAAAAGTTAAGCAAAAGTTCCAGCCTGCATTGCTTATTTCAAGGCTAGATACCGGATCTTTTTTTCTGGGGCAAACGAGCCATTGCAAGCAATTTATATTTCAGTGGATGCAAAATTATTTCGGGCATCCGATAAATTCTTTGAGTGTATGTAACATTCATGTGAAAATTACACTCATCGCTTACACTATACCATTATACTACAGCATCAATGTTACAACACTTCGGTAAGTTTTTCAGTAACATTCTTAAAATGAAATACTTAGATATATTATAATATTTTTTTATTTCTATGTATTTCAACGTATTACATTTTATAAAAAATCAGAAGTTGAAAAATTACCGAACAATTGTGTTAATTTTCGAAAAAAAATAATTATCGGAAGTACCTGAAAAACAATGATAAACACATTATTTTTAAATCACCAAAAACAAACAGGAAACTTTCTTTATAGAAACCTCGTAAAATTCCGTTTAAAGAAATTCCAAGAGTAAAATCATTCTTATCTTTTCAATCTTCGGTTAATTTCATCCCGAATGATGGATGCTCGTTCGTAGTTTTCTTTGCTAATAGCTTCATCCAAAAGTTCATTTAGCTCTTCTGAGTCCATATTTTTCAATTCATCGTTGCTCTTTAAGGTAGTTTCTACCTCAACTTTCAACTCATCTGGTTCGTTTTTCTGGTTTTTGGACTCATTTTCGAAATCGATAACAATGCCTGCACGTGTTAAAATATCCTCCGTAGTAAATATTGGGCATTTAAACCTTAGAGCCAGAGCTATTGCATCTGAAGTACGAGCGTCAATTGAAATCCGGGTTTGTCCATTATCACAAATAAGCTTCGAGAAAAACACACCTTCTTCAAGCTTGTAAATATTGACTTCTATAATGTTTATCTTGAATGAAATAGCGAAATTTATAAATAAATCGTGAGTCAAAGGTCTGGGAGGTTTTAATCCTTCCAATTGGATTGCAATTGCTTGAGCCTCAAATCCACCGACAATGATAGGAACTCTCCGTTGTCCGTTTTCTTCACTGAGAACCAAGGCATAAGCTCCCGACTGAGTTTGACTGTATGAAATTCCCAAAACATTAAGCCTAATCTTATTCACGTGAAAATTCTCTTATAATTATTTTTTTTTGACACAAATATAATGAAATCGAGAGAACTTTTTTAGAAATATCCTCAATCGAAATTAATGGAATTAATTATTTAAATTATTTGTTGTTGATTGAAAGTTTTATATTTTTGCAGTCCATTTTGTAATCATAGAAAAACAATAATAATGTACGCAATAGTTGACATAGCTGGACAACAATTTAAGGTTGAAAAAGACCAGAAAATATTTGTTCATCGCCAGGAAGCCGAAGAAGGTGTGAGTGTATCGTTCGATAAAGTTTTATTGATTGATAACGACGGTGATGTAGTAGTTGGAGCGCCCACAGTTGCCGGTGCCAATATTTCAGCCAAAGTATTGGCTCATGTTCGTGGAGATAAGGTTCTTATTTTTAAAAAGAACAGAAGAAAAGGGTACCAAAAATTGAATGGTCATCGCCAGAATTTTACCCAAATTCAAGTAGAAGCAATTAACGCATAAGAGTTTAGATTTTTTAAAAATATTCGAAAATGGCACACAAAAAAGGAGCGGGTAGTTCGCGAAACGGTAGAGAATCGGAAAGCAAACGACTTGGTGTTAAGTTATTTGGTGGACAGGGAGCCAAAGCAGGAAATATTATCGTTCGCCAACGCGGAACGGTTCATTACCCGGGTTTAAATGTAGGAATTGGAAAAGACCATACCTTATTTGCTTTGACCGATGGAATGGTTGAATTTAGAAGAAAAACCAATAACAAATCATTTGTTTCTATTGTTCCTTTTGCGGAATAATTGAAATAGAATTTTACGATATTATCTCCTGCATATTTTACAATGGTTATGTTGTAATTTAGCAGGAGATTTTTATTTTTATGAACTGATAGGAGATTGTAAAAGAATTAAAACATTTTTCATTAAAATAGTAGGGCATTGCCCTACTCTATTGTTTCGCCCATACGAGGGCTTGCGCTTAACTAAACGACTTTGAATCATTTAACATATTATAATTATTATATACTAAGACCTTTTTTAACAACCCGAAAATTATGCTCACCATAAAATTTATCGACGAAAATAAAGATTATGTCATTCAACGTTTGGCAGTAAAGAGATTCAATGCTAAGGAAATTATCGATGTTATTCTTGGGCTTGATAAACAGCGTCGTCAAATTCAGAACCAGAATGATAATATTCAGGCTACGTTAAATGCTATTGCCAAAGAAGTTGGTGTGCTTTATAAAACCGGGAAGGTTAAGGAAGCCGAGGAGGCAAAAGTAAAAACAGCTCAGTTGAAAGAAGAGTCAAAGCAATTGGTAATTGACCTTGAAGAAACTGAATTGAATCTTAAAAACAAACTGGTGCAAGTTCCGAATGTTCCGCATATCACTGTGCCTGACGGTAAAAGTGCAGAGGATAACGTTATTGTACGTTCGGGAGGCGCTTTACCAAACCTCACATCCGATGCTGTTCCTCATTGGGATTTAGCAAAAAAGTATGACATTATCGATTTTGAACTTGGTAACAAACTTACAGGTGCTGGTTTTCCTGTTTATAAAGGTAAAGGCTCGAAATTGCAACGGGCTCTAATTAATTTTTTTCTTGATGAAGGTGAAAAAGCCGGATATAAGGAATACATGCCGCCTTTGATGGTGAATGAAGAATCCGGGTATGGCACTGGGCAACTTCCCGATAAGGAAGATCAGATGTACCATGCCACTTTGGATAACTTATATCTGATTCCGACAGCCGAAGTGCCTTTAACTAATATTTGGCGTGATGCGATTGTTAACAGCTCTGAATTTCCAATTAAAGCAACTGCCTACACACCATGTTTTCGCAGAGAAGCAGGATCATACGGAAAAGATGTTCGGGGTTTAAACCGTCTGCATCAGTTCGACAAAGTTGAAATTGTGCAGATTCAGCACCCGTCTAAATCCTATGAGACACTTGAAGAAATGGTGAACCATGTGGAAGGTCTTGTTAAGAAACTTGAGTTACCATACCGTATAGTTAGACTTTGCGGTGGTGATATGAGTTTCACCTCAGCACTCACCTATGATTTCGAAGTATATGCTGCTGCCCAGCAACGGTGGCTCGAAGTAAGTTCTGTGTCTAATTTCGAGTCTTTTCAGGCTAATCGCCTTAAATTACGTTACAAGGACGATGGTGATAAAAGAACAAACCTGGCACACACTCTAAATGGCAGTGCCCTTGCATTGCCGCGTATTGTTGCCGCTTTGCTCGAAAACAATCAAACTACTAATGGAATAAATATTCCTGAAGTGCTTATACCGTATACCAAATTTAATGTTATTGATTAGCATATAAAATAAGTCATTAGCAAAACAATTCGGTATAGCAGGACAAAAAATTATTGAAACCTGCTGACATAGAGCTACGAATTGTTAATATGATGAGGTTTTACTGGAATATCATTTAAAGGATTGGTAATAATAAGCTTGATAAATAAAAATATGCATTGGAAAAAGAGAGGGTTATTTTAGGAATCGATCCCGGAACCAGTATTATGGGATATGGCATTATACGTGGTATTGGAAATAACCCGGAACTACTTGTTATGGGGGTGATTGACCTTCAGAAAATTGGAGATCATTTTGTTAAGCTGAAAATGATTTTTGATCGAACAATTTCTCTTATCGATGAATATAAACCTGATGAATTAGCGATTGAAGCTCAATTTTTTGGTAAAAATGTACAATCGATGCTCAAGCTTGGCAGGG
>JANXXY010000371.1 GCA_025350365.1 Bacteroidales bacterium
ATGGACAATACAGACACAACGGATCCGAATTCACTATACAAGTCTTCAATAGACGGCACGAACCTTTTGGCGCTAACACAAACAAAAATGAAATCAAAAGCTAGTGCGGTCGATAATGGAAGCGGTGCAGTGTTTGTTTCAACGGATCATAAAATTCGTGCTATCACCTTAGGTTCAACGCCTGTTGAAAAAATCATTTCAGCGGATGCCATCTGGGACAACGTTGCCATTTCAAAAGATGGAAACAGGTTAGCTGCCATCACTACCGATGTGGATACTGCCATCTATGTATATGATTTCGTTACGAGCAAATGGGCTAAATTCCATTTATACAACCCAACAACTGAAGGCGCACAACAAGGAGGAGGAGTTCTGTATGCCGATGCCATAGAGTTTGATCATACCGGCGAATACATCATTTACGATTCTTACAATCTTATCAAATCAACTTCAACTGATAGTATTAGTTATTGGGATATCGGGGTATTAAAGGTTTGGGATAACCAACAAAGTAAATTTGGCGATGGTACAATTGCAAAATTGTTTAGCAATCTGCCCGATAGTGTCAGTATTGGCGATCCTGTTTTCTCAAAAAATTCACCAAATATCATTGCATTTGATTATTTACAAGGAGACAACACATTTGCAGTGTTAGGTTTAAATATTGAAACGTTGGACTTGGGCATCATTGCCAGCAATAACACCATCGGTTATCCTTCATTTTCAAAATTGGATGATAAAATAGCCTTTAGTACTCTGGATAATACTAGTAAACAGGTTATTGCAACAATCATTTTAAATACTGATAAAATTTCTTCTTCAAAAACTTCTGAAATTATTGTAAATGGAGCACAATGGCCTGTTTATTATGCTACGGGTACCCGTATATTGGGATTTCCTCCCAAGGCTAATTTTTCGGCAAGCTACAAATCGGGTAAAGCTCCCTTAAGTACAACTTTTCTGGATCAATCAACCAATGAACCAACTGCATGGGAATGGACTTTTGAGTCAGGGTTACCACATACTTCCACAGTTCAAAATCCCGTGGTTTCGTATAGTGCTGATGGTACTTATGCTGTTACTTTAAAAGCTACCAATAGTTTCGGAAGTAATTCAGTTGTAAAATCGGGTTATATTGTTGTGTCTAATGTTACGGGGGTTGATGAACTTAAATCTGATGATACATTTTCAGTTTATCCGAACCCATCCTCAGGTGTGATGCAACTTTCGCTGAAAGAACCTCTGGAAAGTGATTATAATATTCAGGTGTATACTAATTTGGGATGTTTGGTGCTAACCATTCCAAAGCCTAAGGGTGAACAGTCAATGCAACTTGATTTATCAGGATTTCCAAACGGATTGTATCTTATTCGATTAAGTTCTAAAACCAAAACGTATCATTCCAGGATTATAAAACAATAGTTTTAGACATTATCCTACAATTATTATCCTCTACACGAATACATAATAACATCGTAGATATTACATGATTGTCGAAGCATTTATAATAACATCGTAGATGTTTCATAATGGTAGAATGTATTTAACCCGCGTTTTATTCAATCTCTTTTCAACCGACTTTTCTTACATTTGCATTTGTAACATTCAAACGCTATGAGCCTCGACACAATTATTGTCCATTTATCAGAACGAGAACCTGGTATTGAAAGATGTGACTTTTACCTTGCAAAAAGGTGAATTCGTATACCTGATTGGCAAGGTAGGAAGTGGAAAATCAAGCCTTATCAAAACCATTAATGCCGAGATTCCGCTTGTTGCGGGCGAGGCTACAGTGGCAGGGTATAACCTGCGAAAACTCAAACACAAACACATCTCTTACCTTCGCCGTAAACTGGGTATAATTTTTCAGGATTTTCAATTGCTCACCGACAGGAACGTGCATAACAACCTGCTTTTTGTGTTAAAAGCAACCGGATGGAAACATCAGGCCGAGACGGAGCAACGGATTAACGATTTGCTGGAAAAAGTTGGATTTATGAACAAAGGGTATAAAATGCCCCATCAACTTTCGGGAGGCGAGCAGCAACGT
>JANXXY010000404.1 GCA_025350365.1 Bacteroidales bacterium
GTTAATAAAAGTAAAGAGTATCTTACTGTTCTGAAAAAAGCAAAACTGTATGTTTCTCATTTTATTCAGGTAATAAATATGGGTATTTTACGTGGTGAAATGCCGGAGACTGTTCTATCGTTTTATGGATTAGAAGATTACAAAAACAAAGTGCCTTTTTTGAATACGGAAGGTGATGTGATAAAATGGGGTGATGCAATAATTTCCGGTGAAATGAACCGAACAAATAAGGGTATGAAACCTGTTACAAACCCCTCCATAGCTTTGGTTAAAGTCAGGTTTGAATTATTTAAAGATTCTTATAATTTTCAGAAAACGCTCCAGAAAAACAACTTACGAACTCTTCAGGATCTTATAAAACTTCGCAATACTACTAACGAGTTGATTGCAAAGGTTTGGGATGAAGTGGAAGCTACATATCGCGAACTTCCTGATGAGTTACGTCGCGAACGATCACAGGAATACGGTATTATATATGTATTTCGTAAAAATGAGCTGCGTGGAATCACCGTTTTTGATTCTGTACTCGAAGAAAGTGAAGTTTAAACAATTCTCCGATTTTGATACAGTTTGTAAATTCCTAATCCTGTAATTAGTAAACATACGAAAGTAATAGGTAGCAAATTTGTTGAAGAACCGCTATTCACTATTTTTTCATCAATAATATTGATTGATACAAGGTAATAAGCAATTACCTGCATTGTATTAAATACAAAATGAGCCATTATGGGAAGCCACAAACTACCACTCCAAACAAATAAATAACCAAACATAGCCCCAAGTAAAAAGCGCGGAAAAAATCCATAAAACTGCATGTGTATAAGGCTAAAAATAAAAGCGGCAATAATAATTCCCCAATGCTTGTTTCTGGTCCAATTAGTTAAAATTCGTTGTAATACACCTCTGAAAAAAAATTCTTCACCAATGGCCGGAATAACTCCAATCATAAACAGATTTAGGCATAACCCCTTCATTGTTGTTACTTTTAAAAATGCTTCGGTTATGGCTTCAGCTTCTTTTTCAGTTTTTTGCAGGTAGTGCTCTATGGATGACATAAATTCAGGAAATTTAATCATCGAATTAAGTTCAGCGATCAGGTTGATAACGGGCAGTAAAACAATCATTAACAGAAAAACAATTACTATTTCTTTGGTCATCGGTGATCGGTTAATTCGTAGATATTCAGTACTATTGCCAATAAAAATTTTCCCAAGAATGATTGGAGGTATAATAAACAGGCTGGTAGATTGTATAATTTGTATATATTTTAATATGGGAATATTCTTTGGATTGGATAAATTTGTAATATCGAATAAATTGCCTGAACTAACTCCAAAGAGAGGCACGGCAGCAAACAATGCCAACGAAGTGAAAGTTAGCACCGAAATTAAAGCAACGAATATAGTCATGCCAAGTTGAGCTCCGGGAAAATCATCGTTAAAAGCTTTTCGCTCCATAAGTAGAAAATGAATAAATTTGTCAAAAGTACTGATATAAGTGGGAAGAAGCAAGAAGTGAGAATCACCGAAGTTAAAAAATGAAATATGAGAGGAAAGTACCGGTAACCAGTAAACTGATTTATGAAGATAGGGAAAATTGATTTAGGCGAAAAGCCATTGTTTTTGGCACCAATGGAAGATGTTACCGATCCATCATTTCGTTATATCTGCAAACAATTTGGAGCTGATATGATGTATACCGAATTTATATCGAGCGATGGATTAATACGTGATGCCAGGACAAGTATTAAGAAACTTGATATTTATGAATATGAACGTCCTATTGGAATTCAAATTTATGGCCATCTGATAGAGCCCATGGTGGAGGCAGCAAAAATAGCCGAGGCTGCGAATCCCGATTTAATCGATATTAACTTCGGGTGTCCGGTAAGGAAAATAGCGGCTCGCGGCGCAGGCTCCGGAATGATGAATAATGTTCCGCTAATGGTGTCGATGACAAAAGCAATTGTGGATGCTGTAAAGATTCCGGTAACTGTGAAAACAAGATTGGGTTACGACGATTCCTCCAAAAATATCGTCGACATAGCTGAACAATTACAGGATGTGGGGATTCAGGCTATCACCATTCATGGAAGAACACGTGCTCAATTATACAAAGGAACAGCCGACTGGACCTTAATTGGGGAGGTCAAAAACAATCAGAGAATGAAAATTCCTGTAATCGGAAACGGTGATATTAACAGTGCCGGGCGGGCAGGAGAGATGTTCGACAAATACGGTGTCGACGGTATTATGATTGCACGTGCCACTTACGGACGACCATGGATTTTCAAAGAAATAAAGCATTTTTTGTCTACAGGCACCATCATGCCAAACCTAACTTTACGTGAAAAAGTAGACCTGGCTAAAATGCATCTAGCAAAATCGTTAGAAATAAAAGGTATTCCTGTTGGGATTTATGAGATGCGGCGTCATCTTACCAATTACTTTAAAGGGCTACCTCATTTTAAAGAAACTCGGTTAAAATTAGTAACCTCGCTTGATGTGAATGAAATTTTTTGTATTCTGGAAGAGATTGCACAAAAATATGAAGGATTTCAACCGGAAAATTCGGAGGAAAACTCCGAACAAATAATTTTCGGACAGAATAATTTGTAATATCAGTAAACCGGGACGGGTTCACTTAACTTAAAGGGAAATAAAGTTAAGGGATTTGCTATATTATTGTTTTGACAGGGCAATCTTTATTCCCAACAGTATCAATAATCCGCCAAAGGACTTATTGATGATATTTTCAAATTTTAGAAAGGCTGCACGAATCCGTTTTTGAGTAAAAAAGATTGCCACCAGAGTAAACCATGTTATGGCTGTTGAAATCATAATGAATGATATGATAAGTATAACATAAAAAGGAGTTTCGTGACTTATCACGAAAGTAAATAAACCCAGGAAAAACAGGGTTGCCTTTGGATTTAACAAATTGGTTAGAAACCCGATTTTAATGGCTTGAAATTTTGTAAGATCTGTTGGTTGTTTTTCCTCATTTATTTTGATGGAAGATTTATTTGTGAATATGGCACTTACTCCCATATAAATCAAGTATCCAGCCCCAATGAATTTGATTATAGTGAAAACGGTTAGTGATTTGGAGATAATAAATCCGATTCCTGCTGCACAATAAGTAATATGAATGCCTATGCCAAGGCCTATGCCAATTCCGGTAAATATGCCGGTTTTACGTGAGTAGTTTAATGAGTTTTTTACGGACATCACAAAATCAGGTCCCGGACTTATGGCGGCTAATAAGTTGAGTAATGCAACGGTTCCAATTAGTGTAAAGTTATTCATACTTAAGGTTTATTCTTCAAAAACACTTTGTAAAACGGAATGAGATTTAACAATACCTAAACCTTCTAGATGTAAGCTATAAAATTCAATCAATAAGCGCAATAAGTCATTTCTAATCTGATGATTCATTGTTAATGAGCCGAGGTTGTCAAATGATGTGTTTAACAACCGGTGCATCCATACACTGGTTAACCTGTCAGATTCCGATTGCTGCGAGGTAAGGTATGGAAAAAACTTTCCATTTAACGAATCGAAAAGAGAATTTGTATCTGAGAAATTGTCTATCGGGTAAAATCCAAGATAACGGGTAAGATTTATTAAAAATAGCAGATGAAAATTGGCGGATCCTTCAGTATTTATATCAAAAAATTGGATGGAATGATATAAATAGTTAAATAACTGTAGGTTTGACTCTTCTTCTCTAAGCGTTTTGTAAAGTATTTCGGATAAAAATAAGGCTATTGCACTTTTGGTTGTATCGAAGGGAAGATGCTGGAAGGGATGATCGATTGATATCTCTTTAATTCGTTGCAATTCTCTTCTGGGCTGAATGTATATTTCCAGATCAAGTAATGAGAGTGGCTGAAAAAATGTAGGATGAAACCTGGATTTTCGCTTGTAAACTCCTTGTACCAAAAACGTTTTTCGTCCATGGGTTGAAGTATAAATAGTGCTTATAAGGCTTGTGTCGCCATATTTGAGATGATTTAAAACAATTCCTTGAGTTTTATGAAGCATATGAAAGATACAAGAGGCAAGATACAAGAACCTGGAATCAAAGAGCCCAGAACAAAAGTGCTAAAAACTTAAATAATTTCTTTTTTCGGTACGTGTGACTAATTACATTCTACTTTTTAAAAGTTAACCTACCTTGGATAGTACTTTGGGTTTCACCAGCAACCGGGCTGTCTCAATTATTCCCTGTACGTCATATCCGCATTCACGATATAGCTGGGTTTGTGAACCATGTTCTACAAATCGATCAGGAATACCTAGCCGTTTTAATTGAACTTGATACCCATTGTCGGACATAAATTCAAGAACGGCGCTTCCTAATCCACCGTTTATGGTTCCATCTTCAATGGTGATTATTGTTTTGAATCTTTTACCAACTTTATGAAGCAAATCGGAATCCAGCGGTTTTAAAAAGCGCATATCAAAGTGTGCAACTTCAATCAATTCAGATGATAGTATTTTACAGGCTTCTTGTGCAAAATTGCCAACAGTACCAAGTGAGATTATGGCTAAATCGTCTCCTTCTCTAAGAATACGGCCTTTCCCGATTGGTAATTTTTTAAAGGGTGTGTGCCAGTCAACCATAACACCATGGCCTTTTGGGTATCGAATAACAAATGGTCCGAAGTTCTCACTTTGGGCTGTATACATCAGGTTTCGAAGCTCTTCTTCATTCATAGGTGCCGAAACAATCAGGTTTGGAATACAACGCATGAATGCTAAATCGTATGCGCCGTGATGCGTTGGGCCATCTTCACCAACAATACCGGCTCTGTCGAGACACAGAACAACCTGCAATTTCTGGATAGCGATGTCGTGAATTACCTGGTCGAAAGCCCTTTGCATAAACGAGGAATAGATGTTGCAAAAGGGTATCATGCCCTGTGTTGCTAATCCGGCCGAAAAAGTAACGGCATGCTGCTCGGCTATACCTACATCAAACGATCGCTTGGGATATTTATCGAACATCAAATTCATTGATGAACCACTCACCATTGCAGGCGTTATACCTGCAATTTTTGGGTTTGCGGTAGCCAGTTCTACTAATGTCTGGCCAAATACATCCTGATATTTAGGTGGTTGAGGTGTGTTGCTAATCACCTTCAGAATTTCACCTGTAAATTTATTAAATAAACCGGGAGCATGGAATGTAGTCTGGTCTGCCTCCGCAAACTTATATCCTTTGCCTTTTGTAGTTACTACATGCAATAATTTAGGACCGGGGATATCCTTCAAATCTGCCAATACTTTGGAAAGATGAACAACGTCATGTCCGTCAACGGGTCCAAAATAACGAAATTGTAATGCCTCAAAAAGGTTGGAATGTTTTAACAACGCCGATTTAACAGCTCCTTCCATTTTCTTAACTACATTTCTGGGGTTAGGCCGAAGCTTTCTGAAAATACCTAACATGTTCCATACATCAGCCTTGAATTTATTATACGCTTTGGACGTAGTGATATTGAGAAGATATTCCTGTAGGGCGCCAACGTTGCGATCGATGGCCATGTTGTTATCATTAACTATTACCAGTAGATTTGCATTTGATAAACCTGCATTATTCAAACCTTCAAATGCCAGACCACCCGTGAGCGAGCCATCTCCAATAATGGCTACCACGTGCCTGTCGTCAATCCCGCGCAGCTTCGAACCAATAGCAATTCCTAAAGCTGCCGAAATAGAGGTGGATGAATGGCCAACTCCAAAAGAATCGAATTCACTTTCGCTCATTTTTGGAAAGCCGCTTATCCCCTTGTATTTTCGGTTTGTATGAAAGATTTCTTTACGTCCGGTAAGTATTTTGTGCCCATAAGCCTGATGGCCAACGTCCCATATAATCTGATCATATGGAGTATTATAAATATAATGTAGTGCAACCGTTAACTCTACAACACCCAAACTGGCGCCTAAATGCCCTGAATTGGCGCTAACTATATCTATGATAAACTGACGCAGTTCATCACTAAGCACGATCAAATCCTCAGGACGGAGCTTTTTCATGTCCGAAGGAAATTTAATCTGATCTAAAAGGTCTTTTTTTTGTTTATCCATCAGATATAGAATCTGTTTACTAATACCTTATTGGGAGTCAAAGGTATGAATTTATTTCAAAAACCAGAGGTACTTTTGATATGCTAATTTAATATCTTTGCGGAAAGGATATTTCAGAACCAATTTATATGATCCAAAAACCATGATGGCAGAACCAGGACATATAAATTTTATTTAAAGCTCTTTACAATATATTAATTCTCTAATGCATATTTTACATTCATACATTTACTATAATTCTCATTATTGCAAATATTCAAAAACACCTATGAATTCATACAAAATAATTTACTTTCTTTTAATTATTTCTTTTTTTACCTCATGTGTACCAATTTCGAAGTTCAATGAAGTAAAATTAAAGTCGGATGCCTGCATTGAGGAAAACGCGAAAAATAAGGCAGAAAATGAGAAATTGTTGGTAAGTAATACCGAACAGAAATCTCAATTGGTAAGGATTGGAAAGGATAATGATAAAATGGTAATGGATTCTCTTACCAGGTATCAGATGATGAAACAATTGCAACACGATTTTAATAAGCTTGACAGAGCATACAGCGATTTGCAGGTTGCTCAGGAAAATCTTTCCAAAGGTAGTGTTCGTGAAACCACCAAGCTTTTAACTCAGTTGCAAACAACTCAGGAAGATCTGCAAAAGCGCGAGGATATGCTTCGCAAACTAGAATGGTCGCTTGATGAAAAAAAGAAAGAACTTGAAAAACGCGATATTCGTTTACGCGAACTTACCACTGTTCTTCAACGAAAGGACTCTGCCGTAAATGCTCTGAAAACAAAAGTTTCGTCTGCTTTATTAGGGTTCGAAAATAATGGACTTACCGTAAGAATCCGAAACGGTAAAGTATATGTATCGCTGGAAGATAAATTACTTTTCAAATCGGGAAGTTCCGATGTAAACCAAGCCGGCACCAATGCATTGAAGAAATTAACAAAGGTTTTGGAGCAAAATAACGACATCAATGTGATGATTGAAGGTCATACTGACGATGTCCCTTACCGGTCGGATGTATCTGTTAAGGATAATTGGGATTTAAGTGTGAAACGCGCAACAGCTGTTGTTCGCATATTGCTCGATGGATCGAATATAGATTCAAAACGACTCACTGCATCGGGAAGAAGCGAGTTTTTTCCGATTGAAAAAGGAAAGACACCTGAAGCTCGTCAGAAAAATCGAAGGACTGAAATAATTCTTACACCCAAACTGGACGAACTTTTTAAAATACTCGAAAACAATTAGTTGTTAGTGAGCGATATGTTTAATTTTTTATCAAAACTTACTTTCGGAAAAATCACAAATATTCTGAAAGCTGAGCTTGGTTTTTTGTTGTCACGATTATTAAAACGACCTATCATTCTTGGATTACCATATTCTTATGCCATAGAGCCAACCAGCAGGTGCAATCTTCATTGCCCTCATTGTCCAACTGGTTTAGATACCATTAAAAGGGATAAAGGCGAGATTACGATGAAAATTTATAAGGATTTTGTTACGCAAATATCCGGCGAAGCAACTTACCTGATGCTTTATCTTCAGGGCGAACCTTTTATAAATCCCAACTTGTTTGAAATGATTCAATTTGCAAGCATAAAAAACATTTATACTTGCACCTCTACCAACGGTCACTTTTTGGATGAAAAAAACGCAATTCAAACTGTGTTATCCGGTTTAGATCGTATTATTATTTCGTTGGATGGCACAACACAAGAGGTTTACCAAAAATACCGGATGGGCGGCAGTTTGCAGTTGGTGTTAACAGGCATTCGGAATTTAGTGGAAGTAAAACGAAACCTGAAATCAAAAACACCTGTTATTATCCTTCAATTTATTGTATTTAAGCATAACCAACATCAGATTAGCGATTTCATAAAACTAGGCAAAAAGCTAAAGGTTGATAAAAACGAGTTAAAATCGGCTCAGATTTATGATGTTAATAATGCAAAAGATATGATAACGGATATTGACAAGTATTCGCGGTATCGCAGGGATAATAAAGGATACCTGTTGAAACGGAAACTCCGTAACCGATGTGGACGCATATTTTCGACAGCAGCAATAACTCATGAGGGTAGCTTAATTTCATGCTGTTATGATAAAGATGGTGATTTTACCATGGGCAACCTAAACGGAAAATCTTTTCAGGAACTTTGGAAAAATCGGTCGTTTAATACTTTTCGAACCAAAGTATTAAATAACCGGAAAGGAATCGATATATGCAGGAATTGTAATGAATAATCATCTTCACATTGTTACATTAAATGTCCCCTATCCGCCCGATTATGGGGGAATGATCGATTCGTATTACCGCATTAAAACGTTGCATGATCTTGGAGTTAAGGTTCATCTTCATTGTTTTGAATATGGGAGAACACGTTCACCGGAATTAAACAGGTTATGTGAAATTGTTCATTATTATCCGCGTAATACCGGGTTTTGGTATCAGTTTTCTCGTCTTCCATACATTATTTCCTCCAGAAGGTCGGTGCAACTGTTAGATAATCTTATAAAAGATCAATACCCAATTCTTTTTGATGGGTTGCACACTACTTATTACCTTAACAATGCCGCTTTATCGAATCGTAAAAAATCGGTTCGCGTTCATAATATTGAGCATAAATATTATCGAACTTTGGCCAGGTTTGAATCTAACCTTTTAAAGAAGATTTATTTTCTATTCGAATCGATCAAGCTGAAACGGTATGAAAATATTCTTGATAAGGCAAATTCCATACTTACTGTTTCAGTTGATGAACAGATATATTTTTCCAAACGATACAGGAAATCAATATTTATTCCTTCGTTCCATGCATACGAGTCAGTGAGTATTCTTCCCGGGAAAGGGGAATACGTGCTTTATCACAGCGATTTATCAATAAGTGAAAATGATAAAATGGTTCATTTGCTTATCGCTCATGTTTTTTCAAAAGTTTCTTTTCCGTGTATCATTGCGGGGAGAAATCCATCCAAACATTTGCAAACTAAGGTATCTTGTCTTGAAAATGTATCTCTTATTGCAAATCCGTCTGCTGATGAAATGAAGGAACTAATTGCCAATGCCCAGATTCATCTTTTGCCGGTACTCGAGAATAACGGATTGAAACTAAAACTTCTTCTGGCTCTTTATGGCGGTCGTCATTGCGTGGTGAACGATCAAATGGTGGACGGAACTTATCTGAAAGAAATTTGCCATGTCGCTAATTCGTATCAGGAGATGGTAATGGAAATTCAATTAATAATGATACAGCCGTTTACATCAGAAATGATCGAAACACGACGACAACTCCTTCAAACTCATTATAACAATCAGATAAATGGCCACAGGATGATGGAGGAAGTAATGAGTTCTTAGGAAGTAAGTAATGTATCCGGGTATTACATTAAATCTAAAATATGTAATCTAAAATCTAAAATCTATTGTTCAACCCAAAACAATTCTTTATATTCGCAACCCGAAAATGTTATTTTGTTTATGCCCGGATGGCGGAATTGGTAGACGCGCTGGTCTCAAACACCAGTGAGTTAACCCTCGTGCCGGTTCGATCCCGGCTCCGGGTACAAACAACCCCTTGTAATGTAAAAATTATGAGGGGTTTTTTATTTAGTGGTGTACAAATCGCAACACTTCGGTAAATTTTCAGCAATATTCTTAAAATGAAATACTTAGATATATATTGAAATATTTATCTATTTCTATGTATTTCAACGTATTACATTTTATAAAAATGCCGAAGTTGAGAAATTACCGAACTATTGAATCATTTACACCCAACCTTACACCCAACCTCTTTTGTATTCCAACCGGGATTAACTACACCCAACTTAATACCTATTGTAGCTCTGGGAAGTATATATCCATCTACCTTCCTTACCTGAGCCAATACGGTCAAGGACATTCGAACTTTTTAGTTTCTGAATATTGTTTTCTATTGCTGTTTCACTAATACCTATAATTGGAGCAAGTGCTTTAATTGTTACTTCTTTATTTGCCCGAATGGCTTTTGTATCTTTGTCTGATTCTCGGTCAATTTGGGCAGTCGGTGGACTGTAAGGTGCTGAAAGGAACGTAGCCTGAATGAAACGTAAGGAAGTTGAGTGCAGCGAAGCCCTGAAGTGCAATGCAGGCGGAATGAATAAAGCTGCTGAAAGGACCAAGTAGGCTGCCATGAGGAAGAAGGCGGAACTGCAAAAGGCATGACAGCCTGCGAAACGCAGTATAGCATCCGAAGAGCGGTGCAGCTTTTGCTTTACCTTAGAAATTAAACATGGTCAAAGCAAATGATACCGACTGGGGTGACTTTTCCTGACAAATGTTAACGAATACCATATAACCTGGTGCTATAGCAACTGATTTTGCAGGTGGTTTTGTAAGAGACAGCAAAGAAGTAAACGAAATGATAGCAAGTGGCACCTCATTAGGCAGAGTGGGTTTACCCGATGACATAGGAAGTGTAGTAGCTTTTCTGTGCAGTGAAGATGCGATGCTAAGTGGGTAAATGCACAACGAATTGAAGTTTCGGGTGGTTTTTATATTTAAGTCATTATTTTTTATAATATTAAGAAATCGAGTAGACCTTGAGCGATTATTTCACTCACAATCCAGCCAGATTAGTCGATTCGTTTTTTTATTAAATGTAAAGAAAACAGAGTCATCCAAGTCCAACCAATTGAAATACAAATTCGTTGAAAATGTCCTGCATAGTTTACAAAACCTGATAGTTGTTTAAATCCCATACTGGTAATTATAAAAGCTGCAATCATAATAAATTCCAG
>JANXXY010000415.1 GCA_025350365.1 Bacteroidales bacterium
GTGAAAAGGGCAGAAATTTTAACCACATATTTCTACCCTTTTTTTATTTATTCCGTTTATGGTGAACCTGAAATAAACCTGATTCTGTTTTAAATGACATGGCTGTTAATTTACCCGATTCATCAGCGATGCCAGTTAATTGTAAATTTGAGTCGGTTAATTGATTATATCCTTTAACACCTGCCTGTAAAATTTTAAAGAACGAGAGTTTCCCTTTTGAATCCTCTACTTTTTCCAAACCCAAATTGTTTTTTATTTCTGATAAAGCATATTCTTTAAATGTGCTGGTCTTATTTACCTGTTTAATAGTTGGTAATATAGATTTAATTGGTAAATTATTTTTAGTATTATAATTTTTTATATCAGTAACATAAGGGTTTATTAGTTTTATTGATGCGATGTGCATTGTATCTTTGCGCACGATTTCGGTATTCAGTACTTTTTCATTCATTAATTTATTACTTGAAGTGGGGTTGTTTAAATTACTAAATGACAATTTACTAAAATTGCTATTTACATTTACTAAAGCGCTTAAGGTGTTTACTTTAATTGGTTGTTTCTGACTAACAATGCTATGGGTATTGTCAGGTTTATTCAAGGTAATAGCATTCATTTCCCTTACCACCTTTTCATTAAAATATTTCAAATAAATTCCCACCAATAAAGCCACACCGGCCGCAATCGACAACAACCTGTATAATGGATATATTAATCGTTTAGTTACTTTGCTGTGGTGTAACTGTTCTTTATTTTCAAATGTTATTTTTAGTTGAGGTTTTAGATATGTTTTTCCATAAAGGTCAAAATCAATTACATATTTTGAATGTGTGGTTAAAAAGTCGAGAAATTCTTTTTCTTTTTCATCGGTTAACTGATGTTCGTGAAATGCAATGCAAAACTCTTCAATAGTTGATTGTGAAAAAGGATACAGGTTAAATTCAAATTTTTTAAGAGATGTCTTATTTGAGTATATAATAGGTTCTGAGATTAACGGTGTTAGATCTTCAGGTAAAAAATCTACTTTTAATTTCGGATTAATTGCGAGAAACGCTTCAAATTTTTGTACAGCAGATTTATCAAGATTACCTTCAAGATAGTCCAGAAAAAATTCTTCGTAGTTAATTTTGTTTATTTCCATTTTATTCATCAATTAAATCAACATTTCGAGACTTACTATGTAGTTTTTAAGAAAAGCACGTGCCCTGAAAATGTAAACTTTCACTTGCGATTCGTTTAAACCGGTAATTTCTCCAATTTCTTCGTACGAATAACCTTCGTAATCGCGAAGCAAAACCGCAGATCTCTGGATCTCTGGTAGACGGTTTAGAGCTTTATGAAGAATTTCGTTAAGATCGGAGAATTGTTCGCTATGAGAATATTCCCCCATATTCGTTTCTTCCAAAACGGTCATGCGCTTTTCTTTACGAATCAAATCAATCATGGTATGATACGCTGTTGAAAACAAGTATGACTTTACTTTTTCGTGTGAGACCGTTTCAATTTTTATCCATAGTTTTTCGAAACTATCCTGCACAACATCTTTCGCTTTGTCCTCGTCTTTAATATTTTTAAGGATAAAACGGTACAAATTGTCGGAATAGAGATCTACACTCGTGTTATATTGATCTACATTCATGTTTTTCTGAATTCGATGCTATGACGGATAACTCCCTGGAAAGTTACGAAAGTTATAAAAAAAAAATCCCTCCCTTTAACAGAGAGAGATTTACAATTGAAGTATTATTTAATTAGTTGAAAATTTCATCTTTTACGTCTGTATTTATAATAATTTCATCAACTGAAACTTCAAAAGTTTGTGGACCAGCCGATTGTTTCATTTTATTTGGAAATTTTAATCCGTTTACTTCGGTAAATTCTAATAATTCAGTTACCTGTGATATTTTTCCAGTAGGGGAATCCTGTTCCGTTATTGATTTAACTTTTAGTCCGGTTTCAACTGAAAAATAATCCACAGTAATGGCTTTGGATGGCGAAGTTACTTCAATCATATAAGCATCCTTGCCGCTAACCTGCGATATTTCTTTTAATTCAGTTTTATACCCCAATGATTCATACTTCAACTCGGGGACTATTTCTGCTTCCATTTTAATTTTTTCTAACTCAGGGCCTAATAAATCTTTTGCTCCCTGCATGCCGGATATTTTACCTTTACCATCATTCAATACTTGTTTTTGGACAGTTTGCCCGTTCATAACAATTTCAGATAAATATTTCCCCGGAAATTTATAAACAATATTCATGCTCAATGCCATCCCCTGAACGGACACTTTTCCTTTCATGGTTAAATCCTTAACCTTTGATATGTTGGCGATTCCGCCAATTGCCTCAACGTATTGTTTAAGTATCGATTGAGCTGTAACACCTACAGGTAGGGTTTTCCCTTTTTGAGAAGGATCATAGGGGTTTGCATCCACGTCGTAATACCCTAATTTACCATCTTTACTGTATTTTTTGAGTTTTTCAGCAATTTCTGAAGCTTTGCCAACAACCAAAATTTCAGATTGATCTGGTAAAATGTATTTTTTGGCAGTTTCCTGAACTTCGGACGGCGTTATTGCTTCAATTCGTTTTAAATAGGTTGAGTAAAAATCTTTTGGGAGTTTATATCGTTCTGTATTTATTGCGAAAGAGGCGATGGTTTGCGGACTTTCTAATGACAATGCAAAATTTCCCATCATATAATTTTTTACCATTTTTAATTCGCTTTCTTGCACAGGTTCTTCACGAAGACGTTTCATTTCGTAGAGTATTTCACCCACGGCACTATCCGTAACAGCATTACGGACACTTGTGCTTGCCTTAAAGTTCCCAATGATTGGATCATAATTGAAATTTGAATATGCTCCATACGTAAAGGCATGTTTTTCACGCAAGTTGAGGAATAACCGGAATATTCCACCTCCAAGAATGGTGTTTGTAACTCTGGTTTTAATAAAATCCGGACTCCCAATATTTATGTCTACCGGATAGCTAATATTTATTACCGATTGAACTGATTGTGGCCTGTCAACAATTGCAACCACTGTGAACTTAGGGGGCTGAGGTTTAAGATAGGTTGGCGATTTTACAATGCCTTTTTTCCATTTACCAAAATATTTTTCGATTAGTTTTTTAGCCTCAGCCGGGTTAATATCACCAACGATGGCTAAATACGCAATATTTGGATTGAAATATTTTTGATAATACTGGGAGCACATATCCAGTGAAATATTTTTTATTGACGATTCTGTTTCAAATTCACCATATGGATGACTTTTTCCATAAGTGAGTGCTGATGATACATTGGCTGAAATAGAATTAGGATCGTCTTTGTTTGCTGCTATACCTGAAAGGGATTGAGTCCTGATTTTCTCCAATTCCTCATTTTTGAAAACGGAATTCATGGTAACATCTGCAAATACATCGAGTAATTTCTCGGTGTGCTTTTTTAGAGACGATGCATATATTCCTTCAGAATTCGCACTTAAACTAGCTGCGATAAAATCAACCTCTTCATTTATTTGGTCTTTTGTCCTGGTTTTAGTTCCGGTGCCAATAAGTTCTGATGTTACTGATCCTATTCCAGTATTTGCACCTTCTGTTTCAGGATCGAATATTAACGAAATGGAATATGATACTCTTGGTAGTCGATGGTTTTCAACTACAAATACTTTTAATCCATTTGCTAATTCAAACTTTGTGTAATCACCTATTTGAATTTTTGGAGCAGGAGCCGCTTGCGGAGCTTTTGTCCTATCAACCTGAGCAAAAATGCTGGTTACTGTAAAAGTTAACACAACAATACTATATAATAGATTTTTCATGAATTAGCCTCCTTATTTTTTAAATGACTCAGGTAAATAATATAGAACCAAACGATTTTCGGGTTTTAAATATTGATTTGCAACTCGTTTAATGTCCTCTTTAGTTATTTGCTGGTATTTTTGAATTTCAGTATTTATCAGGTTAGTATTTTTAAAATAGATATAAAAATTAGCCAAAGTGGAGGAAATTCCTTGCATGGTGGAATTTCGGCTATAAAAATCGTTTTCAATTTGGTTTTTTATTTTCTGAAAGTCACTATCACTTATATTACTTGCTTTTGCTTTTTCTATTTCAGTATTAATAGCTGCATCAAGGTCTTCAGCTTTTTTACCGAGGTTTGCAAAGCCATATGCAATAAAAAGACCTGCATCTTCCAAACTAAAAGGGATAGCGCCAACTTGCATGGCTATTTGTTGTTGATCAACCAGAGATTTATATAATTGTGAACTTTTACCTCCGGCCATCCATTTTTGTAACATATCTAAGGAATATGAATCTGGTGTTCCCATTGCTGGAATATGATATGCATAGAGAACTACCGGTAATTGAACTTTGTCATACGCATTCACTTTAATTTCACTGGTTTGAAGAGGTTCTTTCTCTTTTGGCCTGAATATCTCATGATTTCCGTTTGGGATATCTTCAAAATATTTTTTAACCATTATAGTTAGAGCTTCAATTTGGATATCGCCGGCAATTACTAATACTGCGTTTTCCGGAACATAGAAATGTTTGTAAAAGTCCATAAATTCTGAGTTCCGGGCTTGGTCAATGTACTGAGCTTCACCTATAGGCATCCAACGGTATGGATGTACTTTAAATGAATTTGAAAAAACTTCCGGAAGAAGCCGGCCATAAGGTCTATTTTCCAGTGATTGTTTTCTTTCTTCCTTTACTACTTTTCGCTGAGTTTCAATTCCTGTACTGTCAATTCTCAAATGAAGCATCCTTTCCGATTCCAACCACAAACCAAGTTCCAGTTGATTCGATGGAAGGACTTCGTAATATTGAGTAACATCAAATGAAGTAGAGGCATTGTTATTACCTCCGGCATTTTGTACATATTTAAAATATGCGCCTCTATCGATGTTTTCTGATCCTTCGAACATTAAATGTTCAAAGAAATGTGCAAAACCTGTGCGGTCGGACTTTTCATTTTTTGAGCCAACGTGGTACATTAAATTGATGGCTACTGTTGGTGTTGAATTATTCTGATGAAGAATAACATGTAACCCATTTTTCAGGTCAAACTCTTTAAATTCAATTTTGCCTGATTGCGCGAAGCTTCCCGATCCACTTATAAAAAGCAGGAAGCCTAATAACAAAAGTGTTTTAACTTTTTTCATTTGTATTTTTTAGGTTTTTGAAAAAATAAATATATAAAAACTTCACTGATATATAATGTATTTGAATAAAAACTTTTTATTAGGTTATATCCTCGTGGTAATAAATGTACAATTATCAATGTTATTAAATGAACAAAAAAAAAATTTGAGTGTCTATATCATATAAAATCATTTGTTTGAAATGGAATGTGTTTCAATAATTGGTGCAGGATTTTCAGGTCTTTCAGCAGCTGGTGTATTGGCTAAAAAGGGATTTAACGTGGATGTTTACGAAAAAAATTCCCAGCCGGGCGGCCGTGCATCCAAACTGCAATCCGATGGCTTTACCTTTGATATGGGGCCTACGTGGTATTGGATGCCTGATGTTTTTGAGCGATATTTTGCCCTTTTTGGAAAATCTGTGGATGATTTTTACACATTAAAACGATTGGATCCATCCTATCGGATGTTTTTTGGAAAGAACGATTTTATTGATGTTCCTGCCAGTTTGAACGAACTCTATAATTTGTTTGAACAAATTGAATCGGGAAGTTCCGATAAGCTTAAGAAATTTTTAAGTGATGCCGAATTTAAATACAATATTGGAATTAAAGAAATTGTTTACAAGCCTGGCAGTTCTATTTTTGAGTATTTTGATTTCAAGATAATTAAAGGAATATCCAGACTTGATTTTTTTCAATCCATGACATCTTATGTGAAATCAAAATTTAAGGATCCACGGATTATAAAAATACTTGAATTTCCCGTTATATTTCTGGGAGCAACACCGTCAGAAACTCCTGCACTATATAGCATGATGAATTATGCCGACCTGGTATTAGGTACGTGGTATCCGGTAGGTGGAATGAGCAGGGTAGTTGACGCGATGTTAGAGCTAAATTCTTCACTTGGTGTTAAATTTCATTTTAATAGCGAAGTAAATAATATTGAAGTAAATAATAAAAAGGTCGAAAAAATTATAGTAAATGGGTCATCTGTAAAAACAAATATTTTAATTGCAAGCGGTGATTATCACCACATCGAACAGAAATTGCTACCTGAAAAATATAGGGAATATTCTGAAAAGTATTGGCAATCGCGAAAATTGGCGCCTTCTGCCCTTTTATTTTTTCTGGGCGTTAATAAAAAAGTTAAAAATCTGTTACATCATAATCTTTTTTTTGATCAGGATTTTAGTAAACATGCGGATGAAATTTATAAAAATCCGCAATGGCCAACAAATCCTGCCATTTATGTATCAGTTAGTTCTAAAACCGATTTGTCTGTGGCTCCCGATGGATTTGAAAATATAATCATCCTCATTCCTGTTGCTCCCGGGCTTAACGACACAGAGGAAATTCGCGAACGATATTACGATTTAGTCATGGATCGATTAGAGTATATTACCGGCGACAGTATAAAAGCTCATGTTATTTTTAAACGTACATATGCCCATCGTGATTTCGAAACAGATTATCACGCATTTAAAGGGAATGCGTATGGTTTGGCGAACACTCTTTTGCAAACTGCAATATTTAAACCTAAAATGAAAAGCAAAAAGCTTTCTAATTTGTTTTATTGTGGTCAACTAACTGTGCCCGGTCCCGGAGTTCCACCTTCAATTATTTCCGGCGAAATTGCTGCTAGTTTGGTTGTTCAATATACTAAAAATCAATAATATGAAAGAACTATTTGATCAGATTTCGTTTGAAGTCAGTAAGCTGGCAACAAAACGCTATAGTACGTCATTTTCTTTGGGAATCCGGTTTATTGAACCTAAAATCCGTAATGCTATTTATTCCATTTATGGATTTGTGCGATTTGCCGACGAAATTGTAGATACGTTTCACGATTATGATAAGGAAATGTTGTTCGCGCGTTTTAAAGGTGATGCGTATACTGCAATTGAAGAGGAAATAAGTTTGAACCCAATTTTAAATAGCTTTCAGGATACAGTAAGAAAATTCCATATTGACAAAGAATTAATTGCAACTTTTCTTAAAAGTATGGAAATGGATTTATACAAGAATAATTATGATTATGATGGTTATAATGAATATATTGTTGGAAGTGCAGAAGTTGTGGGTCTGATGTGCTTAAAGGTTTATTGCAATGGAGATGAGGAATCATATAAATCACTTAAATATTATGCCGAAAGGTTAGGCTCAGCATATCAGAAAATTAATTTTTTACGCGATTTGAGTGCTGATTATAATAAGCTGGGAAGAGTTTATTTCCCAGGAGTTGATATTAAGGAATTTAATGAATGTGTGAAACAAAAAATTCTACTGGATATTGAGAAGGACTTTTTGGAAGGATATAAGGGAATTTTAAAACTACCAAAAAATTCGCGGTTTGGAGTATATCTGTCTTATATTTATTTTTACTCCTTATTTCAAAAAATAAGGTTTATGCGACCTGAACTAATTCTCCAAAAACGAATCAGGATTCCAGATAGTTATAAGTTTTATCTATTTTTTAACTCATATGTTAAAAACAAGTTACATTTGATTCAATGGCAAAATTAATTTTTTCCATATGGCTTACTTTTAGTGTAGGTGTATTATTTTCTCAGACGATGACCATTTCTCAGGTACGCGATCTTTTTTTTAAAGCAGGATTTGATCCATCTATTTCGGTAATACTATATAACCAATTATCGACCTGTAATGTATCTAATCCATTGTATAAAGCTTACAGAGGTGTATCCGAAGCTATGAAAGCGCAATCTAAGATTAATATTTATAAAAAATATAAACTTTTTATATCAGGCAGAGATACCTTGGAGAAAGCATTAAAAGAGTCGCCCGGGAATTATGAAATAAGGTTTATTAGATTTCAATTTCAAAGCAATATACCATCGTTTCTAGGATATAATAATATGGCTGTGGACAAGAAATTTCTTTTATATAATGCAAAGTCTTATTTTTCATCTTGCGAGGATAAAAATTTTTCTGATAAGTTATTCACGGTTTTATCCCGATCGAAATTTTTTTCTGAAAAAGAGCAGAAAGAAATTATGCTTATCAGTTTAACTGGAATGGTTTTTAACAATTAAATTATTGATTATGTTACAGTTTCTATTATTCATTGGAGCATTACTTTTCATGGAGGTAGTTGCATGGTTTACCCACAAATATGTTATGCATGGATTCTTATGGGTTCTTCATAAAGATCATCACATGACCCATTCAAAACGTTTCGAGAAAAACGATTTTTTTGCGCTTATGTTTGCTTTGCCTAGTTTTTTGCTTATGTTTTTTGGTGCAAAAGCTGAATTTGATTTTCGATTTTGGATAGGTTTGGGAATTGCCACATATGGTATCTTATATTTTATATTTCATGATTTGCTTTATCATCAACGAATTAAGTTATTTTCACAAGATAAAAACAAATATTTTCGTACGGTGGTTAAAGCACACGGCGATCATCATGCGGGTAAAAAGAACTATGGGTTTCTTTTTATGTTTCCATGGAAATACTTTAATATTGAATTCAAGCATTAAATAATGCATTACACCTATATATTAATTAACATATTAGCAGTTTTATTTCCCTTTGGTTTTAGTTTTGAAAAACGAATATCTTTTTATAGAAAGTGGAAATATTTATTTCCTGCAATTTTTATTACTGCTTTCATTTTTATTTTATGGGATATTTGGTTTACTAGTTTAGGAGTATGGTATTTTAATCCAAAATTTATTACGGGGATTACCATTATTAACTTACCATTTGAAGAAGTGTTATTTTTTTTGGCAATTCCATATGCTTCAATGTTTTTATATGAAGTTTTAATTCAAAAGGTGTTTACTTCTTCATCAAAACTTCGATACAACTATATATCGTTATTAATTAGTATTTTATTACTTATAATAGCATGTTTTAATTTAAATAAAGCGTATACATTTTCTTCTTTTTTCCTATGTGGCGGATATATTGGGTTTCTATTTATGAGAAAGTCAAAGGTTCTACATTATTTTTTTCTGTATTTTCTAGTATTAATCTTACCATTTGTGATTGTCAACGGTATGTTGACTGGTTCTTTTTTGAACCGGGAGGTTGTTGGGTATAATAATATGGAAAACTTTAATATTAGGTTTCTCACCATCCCTGTTGAGGATTTTATCTATGGAATGCTGATGATGTTGTTAAATGTTAGTCTTTACGAGTACTTTAAATCGCGGTATTGATTATTTCTCTTAATTTGGAATCAATTAAAAAAAGTAATTCTTTTTTATTTATAGGTTTTGTGATATAATCAGTGCATCCGGCTTCAAAGGATTTTTCTTTTTCTTCTTCCAATGCATATGCTGTTTGTGCAATGATTGGGATTTTCTTGTTAATTTTTCTTATTTCGCGGGTCACCTCACATCCATCCATTTCTGGCATTTTAATGTCCATGAGAATCAGATCGATTTGTGGATTTTGTTTAAATAGTTGAAAAGTTTCCAATCCATTTTTTCCACGAAGAATTTTTACTCTTGTTTTTGCAAGCATTACCTCAAGTAGTCGGAAATTAATTAGCTCATCTTCTGCAATTAATATCGTGTTTTCGGACCAATTAAACATATCATTTGTGATTTCTTGCATAATATTTATTTTATGAGTGATTTACTACCTTCTAATAAAACATGGCTTCCATCAGAATATGTGCGGTAATAACCTGATGAATCGATGTATAGTCCTTCCATAGGGCTTCCCGGGAAAAGATAAAACGGAACATCAAGACCATAAACTTTGGAATTGTAAAATTGTGTTATAGTGGGCAGGTATGAATGACCCACCATTATTTTGTTAACCTGATAGTATTTTAGTATTTGATTTAAATTATTGTCGTTCAAACTAACATATAATTGTTCTCGCTGAATCATTCCACGATACCAAAATGGACCGTTTATACTCAACAAAAATTCAACTAATGAATTGTTTGGTTTATCTTTTTTTCGCTTTGCATTTAAGTAGTGGTTCATCAAATGATTAATTGAATCTACTGAAACTTTGTATTGCAAAAGATTAGGATGTATTCCGCCATGAACAAACAAAATGTCGTTTATCTTAATCATTGTATTTTTCGATTTTAGCCAACGGCCTATAACTGATTTACCCGAGTAGCTTTTTTGGTAATCTGATTTAATGTTTTTGAAAAGATAGAGGTATTTATCTGCTACATAACGTGAATCTCCTGTAAATGTCATTAATTCGTGATTTCCTAATATCAGATGTACCATTCCTCCTGATCTTTTTGCTTCCTGTTCCAGTCGGTAGATAAGCCATAGCGCTTCGGTAACAGTTTCTCCGCGGTCAAAGATATCTCCAACAAATAGCAGGTGTCCATTTCCATAACTCCAATGATTATTTTTATCTGTTACATTATTATTAGTGAGAAACTTCTTCAGACTATCACATTGTCCATGTATATCTCCTATAACTAATAGCTTTTCAACCTCTTTATAGCTAGCTTTTTCCGGTTCGTATGTTTGTGAAATTTCATATATATTCTCATCCCCATTAATACCAATCATGTTGTGAGCGTGTTTCTTCCAGTCATAAACTGATGCATATTTTATGGTTCTATGATGCAACGAATCGTGTTTAAGGTATGAAATCTCCAGTTTTTGCTTGCTTATAAAAGTGGCATAGGGCCCATCAGTGTAATTTGGCAAACGTCGTTCGAAAATCGTTCGCAAATAACTTGTCATGGGTTTATTGTTTGAATGAATTGAAAAATCGCGGGCAGTATAACCAATTTTATTTCTTACGTTTAATGATGCCCCATGCCGAATTAGTATTTTACCAACGGAAGCAGGTTGAATAGCTGCGGCAATCATAAGGGCTGAAGTCCCGGTTGAATCGGTTTCATTTAAGTTGGCTTTATGGTCAACCAATATCTTAATTTGCGTTTTGGAAATAACCTGGCAGGCATACATTAAAGGAGTTCGACCTTTGCAACGCAAATTTGGATTTGCCCCTTTACCTAAAAGAAATATTACAATTTTTGGTTGGTTGGATTTAAGAGCAACAATTAGTGGTGTATAATTATCTGGTGCAAACAATAAATTTATATCTTGGGGTGTAAGCAATTGTTTCACCTGCTCCAAATTTCCTGATTGAATGGCGTAAATCAGTAAAGGTGATCCAATGTTCGTTTGCTGCGAAAAAATCAGCGGCAAATATATAGTTAGTAAGACAAGTGATACTAATAAATTGCGAACAATTGATCTACAATAAAAAAGAAATGTCATCTACTATTATTTTCAAAATGCAAATTAACATACTAAACGATAATTTGACAAATAAGTTATGCAAATAATTAAAAATCATTCATAAAAGCATTTTTTTACGTACGGCTGTAACAAACCTATTATGCAAACCGTCAAACCTGCAAATAAAATGTGTGTAAACACTTAAAAAATAAAATTTATGAAAACCATTTTGACTTTAGTGACAGCAATTTTTATATTTTCCGCAAGCTGGGCCCAAGAGGACTCCCTAAAAAAAGTTAAGAAGGATACGACCAGAATCATAATTGGCAAAAAAGAAATTCAGATTGTTGATGGTGATCATGGAACCGATATCAAAGTTAAAGATAAACAATTTGAGGGAAACAACGATATTGAGGAAAATCATGAAGATGATGAAGTGGATAATTTTAAATCGGATTCAAGACATTTGGGAGGATTTAAAGGACATTGGAGAGGTTTGGATTTAGGGTTGAATAATTACCTAAGCAGCGACAAATCATTTACTCTTAAAAACGAAGATGATTTTATGAGTTTACGAACGAGTCGATCCATTAATGTCAATTTAAATTTGCTACAACATAGTTTCAGTCTTATCGGAAATCAGGTTGGATTTGTTACAGGTTTGGGATTTGAATTTTACAATTATTTTTTTGAGAATAAAAATACTATCGAGGAAAATTCGTTGGGTGTTATCGTTTCAAAACCATTGGATCAAATTAATCTGGACAAGACTAAATTGTCAATGACGTATCTCACTGTACCCTTGCTTTTTGAGTTCCAATTTCCAGGGCAACTTAAAAATTCAAAACGATTACGGATATTAGGAGGTGTCATCGGTGGATTAAAATTGCGTTCGCATACCAAGTACGTTTATGAAGATAATGGTACTCAAAAAAGGAAAAACTGGGATGATTTTAATTTAAGAAGTCTGCGTTACGGTTTTACAGGCAGAGTTGGTTACAGACATTTGAACCTTTACGTAAATTATTATCCGGTTTCGCTATTCGAAAAAAACAAAGGCCCTGAGTTGTATCCAATTGCAGTTGGATTATCGTTTGTTGGGTTATAATTTAGAGAGGGTTGGCATATTGTCAACCCTTTTTTATCCTTAAAAGGTGAATGCTGAAAAATAAACTTGTTCCATTTTGGAATTCAGGGTTAAATGATTGATTTTCTATTGTGTCAAAATAGAATTAATTAATATTCTTGTTTAAACCATTTTTCCATTTTCATGTTTACTTTTACAGATAGTGAAATAAACATTTGGAAATGAATAATCAGATTTTGAGTGATCCTGAATTACGACGTTTTAAGGATCAAATCTCTTTACCTTGTATTGGTATTGAAGGACAACAGCGGTTAAAAAATCTTCGGGTCGCCGTTATTGGTGCAGGTGGAATTGGGTCGGCATTGTTGCAGCATCTCTCATCGATAGGTATAGGCCATTTGGGTATTATCGATTTTCGACTGGTTGAAGAAAATTCAATGCAACGTCAAACATTATTCGGTGGGAATGATTTGGGTAAACTCAAAACAATCCTTTCGAGGGAAAGGTTGCAAACTATTTTTCCCTTTGTAAATTATGAGATAATTAATCTTGAAATTACAAAGGAAAATTCGCAACGTATTTTTTCAAAATTTGATTTTGTTGTTGATTCATCAAATTTACCAGTAACCTCAAGTATTACTTTCGAAGCATGCAAAAATTTAGAGTTACCTTCTTTTTATGGTTCAGTATCTGATAGAAGGGGTATGGTCACAATTATCGATTTTAAAAAGGCTCCTAAAAACCTTATTTTCAGTGATATATTTAACAACATTTTTTATACAAATACTTCCGGCAAAATCTCCCTTGCCTATAATTTTGTAGCAATCCTTATATGCAACGAAATATTGAATTTTAGTATTTCCAACCCTACTTTTCCATATTCAAAGCGTGTTTCGTTTGACTTGACTGATTATCGTATCACCATCGACTAATGTTTATTCCTCTATCGGAATCATTCCAGATTGAATTAAGTCGCATTGGGACGATCCGCATATTTCAGAAATTAAAAATATAGCCATAAGGATAATAAAACATTACTTTTGCAGGTATAATTGTAAAGGCATAGTTTAATTAAATTATATCTCTGTTGCTATGAGACTTTTATTACTTAGCAATTCCACCAATGCTGGTGAAGCTTATCTGAAATATCCTTTAAATCAAATGAAAGAGTTTTTAGGGGATAAACCGCTTAATGCTTTATTTATTCCATTTGCTGCGGTAAGTTTTACGTTCGATGATTACGAACATAAAGTGAAAGAACGTTTTAATGAAATTGGTCATAACATAATTTCAATTCACAAAGTTGGTTCAATGGGCGATGCCATAAAAAATGCAGAAGCTATAATAATTGGTGGAGGAAATACGTTTCATCTTTTAAAGTTGCTTCAGCAGAATAATTTGTTGGAACTTATCCGGATAAGAGTGGGAGAGGGCATCCCTTATATTGGATGGAGCGCCGGTTCAAATGTTGCATGTCCTTCAATTTGTACGACTAATGATATGCCAATTGTGGAACCTCAAAGTTTTAAAGCATTGGAACTGATTCCATTTCAGATAAACCCGCATTATTCGGATATTGTTCTAGGTAATCATGCTGGAGAAACACGCGATCAGCGTATTTCTGAGTATTTGGCGGCTAATCCTGAAAAAACAGTTGTCGGACTTTGGGAAGGCACTATGTTACAATATACAAATAAAAAACTTAAACTCATAGGCGTAAAGCCAGCTCGAATATTTACTCATAACCATCATACTTACTCAGTTAGTAATAATGATGATTTGAATTTCTTACTAAATTAAATTTATTTCTTACTATAATTTTAAAATTGGGATTCGAATAGTTAAAAAAAATGAATATAAAGATTCGTAAGTACCTTAAAATAGCCGGATTTATGGCAGGAGTGATCCTTACATTACTGGTGATAGCTACTCTTATAATTAATTACTTTTTTAAGGATCAAGTAATTCAATATGTCGTTAGTCAATTGAACAAACAAGTTGATACACAAGTTAATATTCGTAAAGTTGATTTTTCGTTATGGAAGCAATTTCCAAATGCGTCTGTTGAATTTAATAATGTTTATGCACAATCATCAAAAAGATATAAGGAATTAAATTTTAATGAAGCAAACGATACCCTTTTGGTAGCCGATAGAATTTTTCTTGAATTCAATATGATTAAATTATTACGTGGTCATTATGAACTTAAAAGATTAAATATTAAAAACGGTTATGTGAAATTAAAAGTTGATGTCAATTCTAATACTAATTTCAATATTTTTAAGAAAAGGGATAAAGCACCTGCCAATGATTTCCATCTTAAGTTTAACGATGTCATATTTACCAATACAATAATAAACTATGTGGATAACCGGACTTCGATAAATTTTTTAGGTAAAGCAGATGAATTGCATATAAAAGGAAATTTTGGATCGACGGCAGTTAATTTGAGTATTGAATCGAACCTATCGGTAAGTCAATTAAATGTTTATAAAATTAATTATTTGCATAATAAGCCGGTTGTTTTTAATTGTTATTTAAATGTAAGCAATAATATATATCACTTTAACGAGGCTAAGTTTGATGTTTCAGGCTTGAAATTTTTGGGTACCTGTGTTATTAACATGAATGAAAAACCGGGGATTAATATGGTAGTCGAAGGGCAAAATTTACATCTGGGAAACCTTCTCGAAACATTACCTGAAAATATTTCTTCAAAGTTGACAAGCTACAAAGGCAAAGGAACTGCAAACATGTACCTTACAGTGAAAGGTGGAATTGGCGTAGGAGCTGATCCGAATGTAAACGTAAGGTTTAATTTAACCAATGGTATCGTTACTGATAAATCTTCAGGAATAAAGTTATCAAACATTGATTTGGAAGGAAGTTTTACAAATGGTTTAGGTAACTGTTTACAAACGTCAGAAATTAAAATAAATAAATTTAGTTCTATTTTTGGAAACGGTTCTTTTTCAGGTATTGGCCAGATACATAATTTTAATAATGGTTCATTTTCAGGTAAATTAATTTCAAAAACCGATTTACGGGATTTCAAACAATTTCTACATCTTGATTCTTTGGAACAACTTAACGGTTTGGTGGAATCTACCATTTCTGCGTCAGGTAAATTAGCGAAAATATTTGAATTCAAGTTTTCTGATATTTATGATTTGACAATTTCAGGGCAAATTAAACTTGAAAATGTTGCGTTTAAAGGTAAAAATAGTGACTATAATTTTCAGCAAATTAATGGTTTAATCGCATTGAATAACGATATTTTTTTAAATAATTTGTCTTTTTATATTCATGAAAATGATTTTTTGGTAAATGGAACTCTCCACAATGGGATTGAATATTTTCTCAAACGTACCAATCAACTTTCGTTAAAGGCTGATATTGTTTCCAAAAATCTCGATTTATCGAAATACTTTGCAAAAGATGAAAAAAGGAATGGCGAGGAATATTCCAGGGAATTATTATTTCCAGATAATGTTTTACTTGATGTGAAGCTTACGGTAAATACTTTTAAATTAAATAAATTTAATGCGAAATGGATTTCTGGTTATTTAAATTATAAACCCCGCATGTTCGTTTTAAAATCAATCTCGTTCGAAACACTAGCGGGACATGTTTCTGGCAACGGAGCTATTATTCAGGACGTTTATAAGAGTTTTATTATAAAAGGTCAGTCGGATGTCTCGAAAATAGATATTCAAAAATTGTTTTATACGTTCAATAATTTTTCGCAAAATGTTGTAAAGGATAAACATTTAAGGGGTCGATTATCTGGAAAGGTGAGTTTTTCTTCAGAATGGAATAACAGATTAGTATTTAATAAGGATAAACTTTTAGTTGATGGAGACATTACTATAATAAACGGAGAATTGGTTAATTTTGAACCCATGATGGGTTTATCTAAATTTGTTTCACTTAATGAGCTACAAAATATTAAATTCTCTACACTAAAAAACAAAATTTATGTGAAGGACAACCAGGTTGTTATACCACAGATGGATATTCAATCATCTGCATTTAATATATCAGGTTCCGGCATACATTATTTTGATAATCATTACTTTTATAAAGTTAAGGTTTTACTCTCAGAGGTGCTTGCCAGAAAAGCTAATAGAGCAAAAAGAGAAAACAGCGAATTTGGAATTATAGAAGATGACGGACTTGGAAGAACAAGTATATACCTATCTATTCAGGGCATTAATAGTGACTATAAAATATCATATGATTCACGTAAAGCTTTAGATGTAGTAAAGGAAAGTTTTGCTAAACAAAAAAATGAGTTAAAAGATGTTTTGAACCATGAATTTGGTTGGTTTAAGAATGATTCAGCCTTGGTTAAAAGAAATAAGAATAAGAGATCTTCAATTATGGTGGAATGGGATGATCAAAAGAATGTAGAGGTGCCTGTTAAAAAAGAACCGGAAAATTCTACAAAGGTGAAACACGCGAAAAAAATAACCGACGAAAAAGTGAAAGTCGAATGGGAATGATACCTACGCTAGATTTATATACCAACAAGGAACGGTGGAAATTGCTTCTGTTTTTTATTGCAATTGGGATAGGCATCGGTTCGTTGTGGTATACGAATAAATTAGTGCACGAATTATCGAGGGAAGAAGAAAAGAAAGTAGAATTATGGGCTGAGGCTACCCGGTATGTCTTGGAGACACAAAAAGAAACTGTTGATTTGAATTTTTTATTGAAGGTCATTGAAAATAATACTACCATACCGGTTATTCTTACCGATCAAAACAATAAAATTTTATTTTTTAGAAATGTTGATTCCATAAAGGCTAATAAGAATGAATATTTAATGGAGCAACTTGAAGTGATGAAAGAGTTTCGTTTACCCCTGACGATAAAATTGGATAACGGTAAATATAATTATATTTATTATCGGGAATCCGTTATATTAAAAAAACTCACCATATACCCATACATTCAATTATTGGTAATCATCATATTTGTAGTTATTTCTTATTTGGCTTTTAGCTTTTCACGGAGAGCGGAACAAAATAAAGTATGGTTGGGTTTGTCTCGCGAAACGGCACATCAGTTAGGAACACCAACCTCATCACTAATGGCTTGGGTTGAACTGCTTAAAGAAACTAATCAGGATTACAATCTGATTTCGGAATTAGAAAAGGATGTCATTCGTTTGAATATTATCACAGAGAGATTTTCGAAAATTGGCTCAATTCCTAAACTGGAATCAATGGATCTTTATTTTGCTATAAATGAATCTGTTGAATATATGCAAAAACGGGTTCCTCTTTCGGTAAATCTTCAAATTGTGAATGGTATCGATGGAATAATTGTAGCAATTAACAAACATTTATTCGGTTGGGTGCTTGAAAATTTAATTAAGAATGCGCTCGATGCGGTTGTAAATGCAGGAATTATTGAAATCAGAATATCAAATAATTCTAATAAAGTGTTTGTTGATATTATAGATGATGGTAAAGGGGTATTAAAACGTAATTTTAAGCGTGTGTTCAAGCCTGGATATACAACTAAAACCCGCGGTTGGGGGCTTGGATTATCACTTACAAAACGAATTATTGAAGAATATCATCATGGAAAAATATTCGTTTTGCATTCGGAAATTAATAGAGGAACAACCTTTCGGATAATTCTTCCTATTGTTTAAAGGGAATTTCATTCGGATTGGATGATTTATGAATATTTTATAATGTGAGTAACAATGATAACTCGAAAATATTTTGAATTAATGGCACCTGTCGGCTCTTGGGAATCACTTACGGCAGCTATTCAGGCGGGAGCTGATTCGGTATATTTTGGCATCGACAAACTGAACATGCGATCGCGGTCAACGGTAAATTTTGGAATTGATGATTTTAAAAAGATTGTCGATTTATGTAATCAATGCAATGTAAAAACCTACCTCACGTTAAATACAGTATTGTATGACCCCGATTTAGATTTGATGCGAAGTTTGGTTGATGCTGCCAAAAAAAATAAAGTGGCGGCTATTATTGCCTCCGATCAGGCAGCTATTAATTATGCAAGTTCAGTAGGAGTTGAGGTTCATATTTCAACTCAGGTTAATGTTTCCAATATGGAAGCAGTTAAGTTTTATTCCAAATTTGCAGATGTTATAGTTTTAGCCCGGGAGCTGAATATGACTCAAGTTGCACATATTGCAAATACTATAAAAAACGAGAACATTTGTGGCCCTTCAGGAAATCAAATAAAGATTGAGATGTTTGTACATGGGGCACTTTGTATGGCCATCTCCGGTAAGTGTTATTTAAGTTTGCATGAATACAATAAATCAGCAAACCGTGGAAGTTGTCTTCAAGTTTGCCGTCGCTCTTATATCGTTAAAGATAAGGAAACTGAAGTGGAACTTGAGATAGATAATCAATATATCATGTCTCCAAAGGATTTATGTACTATTGATTTTTTAGACGTACTGTTAGAGTCGGGTGTAAGAGTCCTAAAGATTGAAGGACGTGCCCGATCAGCTGAATATGTTAAAACCGTTGTTGCATGTTATAATGAGGCAGTTGAAGAATATGTGAACGGAACATTTTCAAGTGAAAAATTATCTGATTGGAAGTTAAGACTATCCACTGTTTTCAACCGGGGTTTTTGGGATGGATATTATTTAGGCCGCAAATTGGGCGAATGGAGTAATAGTTATGGATCAAGAGCTACAAAGAAAAAAGTCTATGTTGGCAAAGGTCTCAATTATTTCTCGAACTTAAAAGTGGCGGAATTTTTAGTTGAAGCAGGCACCCTTAATGTTGGCGACGAAATCATCATTACTGGTCCCACAACAGGAGTTATAGAATTAACTGTAACGGAACTTAGGGTAGAACTAAAAAACGTCAATGAAACGTGTAAAGGGGAGATGGTATCAATCCCAATCGATAAGCAGGTAAGACGTTCAGATAAACTTTATAAAATGGTTCCGGTAACAGATCTTAAGGATGAATAAAATTGTTATGTATAGGCTCGGAAAAATACTTTATTAATATTTTTTTAATAGCATCCATTTTTGTTGGTTTAGTAATGAAACCATCCATGCCGTTTGTGATTGCCTTATTTTTACTTTCTTTACTTGCGTTGGCTGTCATTGCAATAATAGGACCTTTGTAACCTTTCTTTCTTAAGTCTTTTGTTGCTTGAACACCATCTTTTTCGGGCATCATCATGTCCATAAAAATAATATCATAACTATTTTTCATGGTCATATCAACAGCCTCAATACCGTTAGCAGCAATTTCAATTTCATAGCCGATATTTTTGAAAATAGTTTTGGCAACTTTTTGATTAATCATATTATCCTCAGCAACAAGAATATTTATTTCTTTTCTGATTTTATTTAATCTTACAGGAATTCTTGTAGCTGGATTTAGTGATGGAAAACTTTCCTGTACCAAATTGAATACTTCGGAAGATTCGTAAGGTTTAATTAGATAGTAATCAATACCTAATCGCTTTGCCCGGATAAAATTCCCGGTTATATCATTGTTGCTGATAAGAATAAATAAGTGTTTGAAAATTATGCCTTTGTCTTGCATTATTTTGGCAACTTTAAAACCATCTAATTCGTGGGAATCACTAATAACAATAATTTGAAATTTATCATATTCTATTAATAATTTGGTAAATAATAATTCAGGAGCATCTGCGTGTACTTTGTATCGTTCATAAGTGATACCAAAATTGTCAAAATACGCGAAAATTGGCTCCGTTTTGTTTTCTTCCCTCGTTATAACCAGTGCATTAATTTGATCATATTCTTTTATTTGAGTGAAATCGTAGTTTTTTTGTGATCTTTCATTCGAAAAAACTTCAATGGTGAAATTAAATTTTGAACCGGGAAAAGATGAATCTGTTGAAATAGTCGAAGGACTTTCAGCCCAAATTTCACAACCCATTAGTTCAACTAATTGTTTACTTATAGTTGTACCAAGGCCTGTTCCACCATACTTTCTGCTTATTGATCCTTCGGCTTGAGTATAGGAGGCAAATATGGTATCAAGTTTTTCTTTAGGTATACCAATTCCGGTATCCTCAATTACAAATAATAAAGTAAAGTGTCCTGAATATTCTTCGGCAACTTCTACATTAATAACAATTTCACCTTCCTGAGTAAATTTAATGGCATTGCTCATAAGGTTTGAAATTACCTGACGCAAACGGAAAGGATCACCAATAATGTGCCCGGGAACATTTGAAGCAATATGACTGATTATTTTTATATCCTTTTGATCGGCTATTGGCTTAAACAATTCTTTTACAAAATTTATTTCATCTTTTATATAGAATGGAATTTCTTCAAGCA